>DOUV01000214.1 GCA_003520455.1 Chloroflexota bacterium
GCGTCGCACCTCCGCCCCGGCCCCGGCGCGCCGCATTCCAATACGAGCGAACGCGAAACCGGCCGCATCCCAAAACGTGACACATGAAGCGTGACGCCGGCAACGGTCCGATGCTCTTCCGCCCGGCGCGCCGCTGTTCTGGATCACGTTACGGGTTGTAGTTTAGCGCTTGATGGGCGGATCGGGAAGGGGCGGTCATCGAACCCAAGACCCACCCTTGAATTTGCAGCTCTCCAATCGCTTGACCCTCCAAAAAATCGGTCAAGGCGTCGCCGGAGGCGCGTGATCGGAGACCTCTGAACTCTTCCGAGACTTCGGAAGTCTCCGAGCACGTGCCTCCGGCGACGACTTGACCGGTGTTTGAGGCGGTCCTACCGACCTTCGTCAACCTTTCCACCTTCCAACCGGCCTATCGATGCAAGAGGCGAGCCAGGAGCCCTCTCCTGACCGGCTTCGCCGCAGGTGCCGCAGCGGGCGCTTTCTCGTTGTCCTCGTACGAAGTGTTGACCCGCTCACCCGGCGGACGGGGGACATTGTAGCGGGGCTTTTGAATCAGCCGGCGTTGCTCTTTGTAGAAGGCTTCATTCGTCTCGTAGCATTCCAGGCATAGAAACTCGCCCTGTTGGACGCGGATCGCATGGTCATAGCAGACGTAGCGGGCACAATTGCTGCATTCAGCGTTGGCCGGGGCAACTTCGTTAGGGTGCCGGCTCAGACAGAGAAAACAGTCCATTCATCCTCCCAACTGATCGAGCAGTCGAGTGGCGCGGATGGTAGCATAAACGGATACGGCTGACAAGCAATCTGCCCGGATGTTGTGGACCTCCAGCCAGCGGGGAAGTTCGTTTGGACCTCGAAAATGACGGCTCAGTTTCTCCTCACCCAACCGGGCAGCTCACGGAGGTCGCCGGTGGGATACACCAAATGTCTGCGCCGGTGCGCGACGCTTGCTCCCCGCGTTGTTCTGAACCATCTGCTGTTCTGAGAGGATCCCGTCAGCACTCTCGTTTGGTCGTTCGGGCAGCTTGCTGAATCCTCGGTCCCGGTTTGTTGAGCGAACCCGCACCGGTGTCTTGGACAGAATGGCGTAGCACTCTAAAGAGTCTGGACTGCCACCCAGAACTGGGGATCGTGGGTTGCACGAGTCCTCACGGAGCGGATGTACCGTCGAGGAGGGGTTGAAGATGGGATGGCCCGAGCCTTGGGCCACCCCCTGAACTGTTTTGGTTCCTGTCACGTATACTATGTATAGACTCGGGCCAGACCAGCGCGGTATGTGGTAGAGCGCCCATCGCGCGATCAGTCGACGTTGAAGTGGTTTTTGCCAATCCGACCAGATGAGTTATGATAAGTACCAAACGATCACGGGCAGACCATGGCTGAGCCAGGGCCCGGTCAACTCGCTCGACGAGCGAAGCCTGAAGGCTACCTCTCGATGCCGGTGCAGCCCGATAGCCAATTGATTGAGCGGGTAGAGTAGGTGGCCAAGACTTCAGCCGTCTTTTCCCCTCCCCGCGCCCGGCGAGTTGGCTGATATTCGAAGGCATTGTCGAAGGCAGTTGACGCACTCGCGAATATCCTTACAATGAACAGGCCCTACGTCCTACACTGTGGTTCGATCAGAACGTTACCGGTCAAACCGTAATCCGTTTCTGCTGTCCAACCAAGGCGCCGCAGAAGTCGCTGGTTGGGATGCACCAGATGCTCGCATTCGCGTGCCTCGATTCGCTTCCCCGCGGCTCTCTTTCATTCCTCTTCAGGGCGCCTCAACAGTTCTTGCTTGATTTCCCAGGCGTTATGCCTGGTCTTCCCGGGCCATGAATGTCGAAAGGGGGTATTCCATAGCAGAATCACGAGCCTGATGGTCGCAGCCTTCGTGCAATTCCTGGTATCCCTTTGTATCTCTTAAGGAGGAGAGCATGCGTAAACCCTTCATACTGCTGGCTGTCCTGCTGGCCCTTGGCCTCCTGGTCTCGGCCTGTGGTGGGGGTCAGGCGACCCCCGAGACGGTCGTCGTCAAAGAGACGGTCGTCGTCCAGGGGACGCCTCAAGTCGTCGAGAAGGAAGTTACCAAGGTCGTCGAGAAGGAGAAGCAGGTCGAAGTCGTCGTGACGGCGACGCCGGAGCCCGGCGCGAAGAGCATCACGTTGAACTTCGGGGCCGGCGACGTGCCGACCATCGACCCATCACTGGCGACCGACACCAGCTCGACCCAGATCACCCACCTCGCCTTCATCGGTGCTACCCGCATCAACGAGGAGACGACCGAGACCGAGCCGGGCATGGCGGATACGTGGGACGTCTCGGACGACGGCTTGACCTACACCTTCCACCTCCGCACAGACGTGCCGTGGGTCAAGTATGACGCCGGCAAGGGCGAGGTTGTGAAGGTCCAGGACGACGAGGGCAAGGACCGCATGGTCACGTGCGCCGACTTCCAGTACGGTATCCTGCGGACCCTGGACCCCAAGACCGCTGGTGACTATGCCTACCTCCCGGCCGGTTTCCTCGCTGGCGCCGAAGAGTACAACTCGGCGGACACGAAGACAGTGTCGGAGGAGGAGTTGCAGAAGTTGCGGGATACCGTGGGCGTCACGTGCGTCGACGATGCCACTCTGCAGATGACGATCAAGGAGCCGGCGGCGTTCTTCCCCTCAATTGCCGGTCTGTGGTTTATGTCGGCCCAGCCGCAGTGGATCATCGAAGACAAGGGCGACCGCTGGATCGAGCCTGGCTTCTACGAGACCTATGGCCCGTACACGCTGAAGTCCTGGAACCACGAAGTCGACATCACCATGATCGCCAACCCGTTCTGGCCGGGCACCGACAACATCCCACAGGCCAAGATTCCAGAGGTCACCTTTACCATGCTGGATGAGACGCCGGCCTTCGCCAACTACGAGACCGGCGAGCTGGATGTGGTCGGGGCGCCACTGACCGAGTTGGACCGCATCAAGGCTGATCCCGAGCTGAGCAAGCAGTTGAAGATCTCCCCGATCAACTGCACCTACTACTATGGCTACAACGTGACCAAGCCACCCTTCGACGATCCCAACGTGCGCAAGGCCTTCTCCTGGGCCATCGATCGCACGGCGCTCATCGAGAACGTGACCAAGGGTGGTCAGGAGCCGGCGCGCTGGTTCGCGCGGCCCGGCCTGGCAGCGGCCCCTGATCCGGCCACCGGCGATGACTTTGGCCCG
>DOUV01000907.1 GCA_003520455.1 Chloroflexota bacterium
GCTGGTCACGTCGCCCACGGCCGCCGCCTGCCAGGCGCGTTCCTGGAGCCGAAGCATCGCCACGCGCTGGGCCGCCTCGAAAATCTCTGGCGGCATCTGCCCGGTGCCCGCCTGGCGGGTCATGACGACGGGCTGTTGGATGTGGGCAACGTGCCCGCTCTGGCGCAGTGTTGCCTGGAGGCTGAGGTCGCCAACCAGCAGGAGCTCGTGAGCACTGCTCACCACCAGGTCGATCAGAACGTTCAGCGGCGGGCCGGCAGCCACGGCGCCCAACATGGCAGCGCCTGCCTGGGGGGTGAGGCGGCGCAGTTCAGGGGCCACCTCGTGCCACTCGAGAACCGTGACCTGCGGCCCGGGCTCGAAGCTGAGGGTCGCGTTGCGTGCGGTCGTTTGCTGGAGCTGGTGCAGGCGGCGTTCGAAGACCGCGACGGCGTCGGACGACTGAGCGATGTGGTGGGCGCGACCGCAAGCGCGCGCCGCCAACTCGTCCAGGAAGACATCATTCCAATCGTTTCCGATCCCCAGCGCCGTGAAGCCGATCTGATCGGTCCTCGCGCGATCGACCAACTCCAGGGCACGCGCTTCGTCGCCATAGGTCTGTCCGTCTGTCAGGAGAATCAGGTGCGAGAGAACATCCGGGCGAGCGAGCCTCCGCACCTGCTCGAAGCCCGTTTCGAGACCGGCGGCAATCTCGGTACCGCCACTGGCGTCGAGGCCTTCCAGCGCGCTCCGGACAACGCGGAGCTGGGGGCCACGATGCGGCGGCAGGATCACTCGAGCGCGGTCATTGAAACAGGTGATGGCAAAAACATCTCGCGGTCCGAGTTGCTCGGTGATGGCGTAGGCGGCGTGTTTACTCTGATGCAAGCGCTCGCCGCGCATCGAACTGCTACAGTCCAGAACCAGGGTCAGGTTGACGGGCGACTCGAGGCCAGACTGGTCGAGGGTAGTCTTGAACGTGACCAGGAGGTAGAGTCGCTGGCGGTCGAGCCCGGCGTGCAGGCTCGTTGGGCCAGGGCGGACGTCCATCTCGATCGGCCGCACGGGCGGGTCCTGCGCCACCAACCAGCGCTCGTACTCTGCGCGAGTCCGGGAACTGTTGAGAACGTCGTAGGCTGCCTGCAACGCCAGGAAGCGCTCGTGGGCGGTTGGGGACGGATTCTGATCGGGATGGTAGAGCCGTGCCAGGCGACGAAAGCGTTGCCGGATGGTGCGAGTATCCGCCCCGGCGGTCAGCCCCAGGCGATCATAGAGGTCGGCAGTGAAGTGAAGGCCGGCGGGTACCACGCTCATAACTCCGGGGAACTGGAGGCTCAGGGAGAATCAGCGGCGGGCAGGGCATAGACGTAGTGATCCATGGAGCCGATGTAGACCATACCGCCGGCGACCATAGGCGAACCGGGGATCGGGCCGCCGGTTTGAAAGCGCCAGACAATCTGGCCGCTGCGAGCGTTCAGGCAGTAGAGCGCGCCATCCACGCAGCCGATGTACACGTAGCCATTCGCGACCGCCGGCGATGAGGTTACCTGGCCACCAACTCGCTGGCGCCAATGGACCTTGCCCCAGTCGATGTCCAGACAGGTAACGGTCCTATCCGCCGAGCCGATGTACACGCGGTTGCCGGCGATCGCCGGCGAGGAGATGACCATATCGGCGGTACGGAAGCGCCAGACCACCCACCCGGACCCCGGATCGATCCCGTAGACGGTCCAATCCAGCGAACCAACGACCACGCGCTCGTTCTCGAGGCCGGGCGAGGAGACAATCCCGCCGTTGGTTCGCACGCGCCAGCGGACCTCACCCGTGAGGAGATCGAGGGCGTAGAGCACGGCGTCCTCGCTGCCGATGATGACGATTTTTTCGCTGATGGCCGCGGAGGAGCGCACCGGCGAGCCAATGTTGGTTTTCCAAAGCTGCCATCCACGCAGTGCATTGATGGCGTAGACGTGACCATCGTCGGAACCGATGAAGACGTGGTCGTAGGCGATGCGCGGTGACGAGCGGAGCCGGCCCTGAGTCGGAAAGCTCCATTCGAGCCGTCCGCTGTCGGCCTGAACGGCGTAGACGACACGATCTTCTGATCCGACGATGACAAACTGATTGTAGAGGTGCGGGGTGCCCGGAATCCCCCCTCCCGTAGCGAACTTCCACCGAAACCGGCCGCTGAGGGAGTCGAGGCAGTAGAGGTTGTGATCGTAGCTACCGATGAAGAGTCTGTTCTCAACCACGGCGGGCGAGGAGCGCACCTCCTCCTCGCACTGGAAGCGCCACACCGGGACGACGGTCTGATCGTCGTTGGACGCCGCCGGCAATACCGGGCGATCGTTGGCCGCTATCGGCACGGTGGGCCGGCCGGCCGGCCCGCGCTCGTCGAGTGACTCAGGGAGATGCTGGGGACGGGTCACGGGGGGACCGGTGCCGTTCCGGAGCGGGGTGCGCTCATCCAGTGTGCGGAGCGCGGCCTCCAGATCGGTGACCGTCGCCCAGCGCTCCTCGGGATCGTAGGCCAGCGCGACCATGATCGCGGCTTCCAAATCGGGCGGGACGGCAGGGTTGTATTGGCGGATGGGGCGCGAGGCGAAGCTGAAGGGACGGAACTCCTGCGGGTCGGTGTTGGTCAGGAGGTGGTGCAGGGTGGCGCCCAGACTGTAGATGTCCACGCGCGGGTCGGCCGCTCCCTCGTACTGCTCCGGGGGGGCGTACCCCTCGGTGCCGACCATGGTGCCGCGCGCTTTGATCTGAAAATGCTTGGCGATACCAAAGTCCACCAGCGCGAGCCGGCGGTCGGTTCGGCGCACGATGTTGGACGGCTTGAGATCGCGAAAGATGATCGGCGGCTTCTGGGCATGGAGATAGCTCAAGACGGCACACAGTTGGAAGGCCCACTCGAGGATCTGGGCAGGATCGAAGGGGTGGGCGTACTGGCGCCGAACCTGGTCCAGGTCTTGCCCCTCGATGTATTCCATCACCAGGTAGTGGCGCTCGCCCTCGGTGAAGAAGTCGAAAACCTTGGGGATTGCAGGATGGCTGAGGCTGGCGAGGATATTGGCCTCACGCTCGAAATTCGTGTGCGCCTGCTGGCGAGCGGCGACGTCGGGGAGCTGATCGAACATCTCTTTGACAGCGCAGCGCCGCATGACGGCGCGGAAGCGGCGGTCGCGGGCAACATAGACGGCACCCATCCCCCCAGCTCCAATGACCTGCTCGATGTGGTAGCGGCCTGCCAGGAGCGTACCGGAGGAGAGGGTGTCGGTTGGTGTCGAGACGCCTGCGGGACTAGGTTTCATGACCCGTGAAGGGTGCAGCTGCCTGGTTAGGTGGATCCGCCTGATGATAGGCACCGCAGTCGAGCGCCAGCAATGGGCTAAAAGTCCTCGCGCCGATGGACGAACGGGAAACCATTCTGCCTCCGGTCCACGCCAACGGTGCTATAATCATGGTATGAAACGTTCAGAGTCGATGCTCGCAGGTGGGAGTCCTATTGGACTCTATCTGCACATTCCTTTTTGTCACACCCGGTGTGTCTACTGCGATTTCAATACCTACATTGACCTCGATCACCTGAAGGCTCGTTACGTCGCCGCCCTGGCGCGAGAGCTTCAGCTGGTGGGGACGGCGGCCGGGTGCCCCGATGCGGCGACGATCTTCTTTGGAGGCGGCACGCCGACTGCCCTGGAGCCGGCCCACCTTGGGGCCCTCATCGAGGCCTGCAGGGTCGCCTTTCGTGTCGCTCCCGGGGCCGAGATCACCGTTGAGGCGAACCCAGGTACCGTCACCACCGACTACCTGCGCGCGTTGCGGGCGGCGGGGGTCAACCGTCTCTCGTTCGGCGTCCAGAGCTTTCACGACGACGAACTGCGCTTCCTGGGCCGGCTGCACGATGCTGCGACCGCCCAGGAGGCAGTGCGGATGGCCCGCGCCGCCGGCTTCGACAACCTCAGCCTGGATCTGATCTTCGGGTTACCCGGTCAACCGACCGAGCGGTGGGTAGCGACGCTGGAGGAGGCTCTTGCCCTGGCGCCCGAGCATCTCTCGCTCTACAGCCTGATCGTCGAGCCGGGGACCCCGCTCCACGCCTGGGTGCGCCGCGGGCGGGTGGCGGCACCCGACGACGACGTTGCCGCTGAGATGTACGAGCACGCGCTCGAGCGGCTCGCGCGGGCGGGCTACGCGCACTATGAGATCAGCAATTGGGCGCGCGTTCAGGGAGAGCCCGAGGGCACGACCCCGGGCCTGGCCTCGCAGCACAACCTGATTTACTGGCGCAACCAACCGTACTGGGGCGTGGGCGCAGGCGCACACAGCTACGTTAATGGCTGGCGCTACGCCAACGTCAGGCGACCCGAGCGCTACATTACCCTGGTGGAGAGCTGGGAGCCCGACGCGGCGCTGCCGGTCGCCCCGGCCCAGGACGTGAAGACCGTCGAGCGGATCGATCGCGACCTGGCGATGGGCGAGCAGATGATGCTGGGCCTGCGGCTCGTTCGCGAGGGGGTCGGCGAGGCGGCCTTCGCGGCACGCTTCGGTTGCTCACTGGACGAGGCCTATGGGCCGACCCTGGCGGAGTTCGAATCGTGGGCGCTGATCGAGCGCACCCCGGAGCGGGTACGGTTGACCGCGCGCGGCGTGATGCTGGCGAACCAGGTCGTCGCGCGCTTTCTCTGACGCTCGGTTTCTCGCCCCAGCGCAATGCCCACAGTTGGATGCGGGATCAGCCGAGAGGGGTGCCGCAGACGAGGCAGCGGTAGTCGCCGCCACCGGCCGTCTGGGGCTCGCCGCGAATCCAGGCGTGGCAGTCCGGGCATCTGTAGGCGAAGACCCGGACCGCGGACTCGGCGGGAGGCGGTGGCTCGCGGGTGGTATCAATCGCGGCGCGGAGGGCCTCG
>DOUV01000546.1 GCA_003520455.1 Chloroflexota bacterium
CCCTACGAGCTGATCTACGGCGAGCGGGTGCTGCGCAGCGTCGCCAACAGCACCCGCCAGGACGCCGAAGAGTTGCTGGCCCTGGCGGCCGCCATCCCCATCCGCACGGACGTGGAGGTGCTCCCGCTGCAAGCGGCCAACGAGGCGCTGGCCCGCGTCAAGCACAGCCAGGTGCGCGGCGCGGCGGTATTGGAAGTAGCCTGAACACACCCGGTGTTGGCCCCTACGCTTCCACGCGTAATTCCGTGACACTCCGCACGGGCGAGAAGCCGGGCGGCTTCTCAGGCTACGCGGTCCCCAACGGGATACGTTCGCGCCTGCCCTGAGGGGTACCCCCAAGCGAGTACACCTCGCTTGGGCTCCCCCCACAGGGGGTGACGGACCTGTCCGGCCCGATACAGCACGTTCATTGCGGCGTTATGGTCTCTATCCAGTGACAGTCCACAGCCGCACGTGACCCAGCGGTCTGCGAGCGTTAACCGAGCGAAGAGGGAGCCGCATTGAGAGCATGTCTTAGACGTATTGTCGGGGTTGACTTCCACGACCGTCCGACCAGCCTCTTCCGCTTTGAAGGACAATCGCTGTCGGAAGTAGCCCCATCCCGCGTCCAAGATGCTCTTGGAGAGATGCCTGTTATGCGCCATATTGCCGATTTGCAGGTCCTCAATTGCTATCGTGTCGTAGCGATTCACGAGGTCTGCGACCAGCTTGTTCAGAAAGTCCTTGCGGCTTGTTGCGGATGCGCTCGTGCTGGCGTTGGAGCACGAGCACCGCTTTTCGCCTTCGGTTGCGGCCCTTCTTGCGGCGCGCAACCCGACGCTGCAACACTCGCAGCTTGCGCTGCTCAATCCGATACCATTTCGGATTCTCGACCTTTTCGCCGTCCGAGGTGGTGATAAGACTGGCAATTCCAACGTCCAACCCGACCGCCTGCCCGGTCGCAGGCTTCGGCTCTGGCTGTTCAACCTCACAGGCTAAACAGGCGTACCACTTGCCCGCCTTGCGCTTGATGCGAACGGACTTGATGGTGCCTTCGATGGGCCGGTGCCAGCGGACAGCAACCCGCCTGATCCCGAAGAGCCTGAGCCTGCGACCATCGAGTTTGAATCCGTTGCCGTACTCTTTGAAGCCGAAGGAGTCGCAGCGATTGCGGCCTTTGTCGGGGAAGGGGGCGGTGTCGCCACCGCCACCCTCCCCTAAGAACCGTGCGTGACAGTTACCCATCACACGGCTCAAGCCCTCTGCATCTCGGTGAGGCATATCCGCCATGGATATGCTTGTGGCATTCGGCGTGAACGAGCGTCAGGTTGGCTTCCGCATCGGTACCGCCGTCCGCCACGTGCTGTTCATGGTGGATATGGATGCGCTCCTCGTTAAACAGGTGGTCCTGGCAGATTGGGCATCGCCATCCCTGGCGCTCAGCTACCCGATGGAGCTTCGAGTCCGCGATGGAGTACGTCTTCCCGTATTTCGTACGGCGTGCCGCCCGGCAATGGGCGCGGATCGCCGGGAAGACCTCGGGCCAGCGGCGACTGGCGATCGCAGTGGTGAGCGCGAGCATGGGGTCGACGTGAGCGTTGGCCCATTGCATGCCGGCCCCTTTGGGCCGGCGCTCAACCACGAGTTTGTTAGCACTCTCCCCGGCCCCGCTGCCGATCGGATCGCCCAGCGCCTGGAAGCGGGCGTCGTCCATCATCGTCTGGCGGCGCTTGAGATCCTCCCACTGCTTCTGGAGCAGGTGCTGCGCCGCCTCGGGATCGTTGCGGTCGAAGGCGACGAAGGTCAGGGCCCGCACCGCCTCAATCACCATCGCTGGGGATCCCGCCTTGAGTTCGCGGCGCTGGTGCCCCAACCAGGCCTGGAACTCGTTGCTCTGCCGACCATACACGGTTTGCCCGGCCAGGCTGACGTGTTCGAGGGCCTGCGGGAAGTCCAAGATGCGGATAGTGTCGCGGCGGTGGGTGTCGATGAAGGCTTGAATCCAGTTGGCCCCATCGTTGACGGTGCAGACGAGCGCCGCCGTGGGAATCCCGCGCCGCTGGATTTCGGCGCTGGCGAGCTGGATGAAGCGCTCATGGTCGACCATCCGTGAAAAGGAGCTTAACGCCCGTGCATGCACCACCCGCTCATCGTGCTCGATCACCGGCTCGTCCAGCACCCCACGGGTCACCGTGCGGACTTCGCGCCAGCCCCCTGCCCGTCACCCCCGGTGGCGCCAGCGCTGGTCAGGCGGTGGCGTTCGTCGTAGGCGAAGGTCTGCCCTTGCGGGCTGCCGGACTTCCAGTCCTCGAGCCGCAGGAGGTTGCCCACCGCGTCGTAGCCCGGCGTCCCGGTCGATGAGGTGGCAGAGCACAGGTCTTGCCGGGCGGTGGCCCAGGTGGCCGTCCCGGCGGTCAGCCACTGCAGGCGCCCCTGGCAGTGTAGCCGACCCCCGGTACGGAGAGCAGGCGCCCATCACTGCACCCGCCACCAGCTCGACTGCCTCGGAATCGGGGGGCAGATGGACGAGATTCCCTGGGGCACGAAGCCGGTGACGTTGCCGTCCACATGCCTGAACGAGCAGCAAGCCGTGGCCATACCACCGACACCGCTCTGTCGTGCATCCGGGGAGGGAGGAGGCTCGAGGACACGCATCCATTACGACAATGAGCTGCCTCCCCCCTCTCAGCTTAGCAAGGCGCTCAGTTACGTCAGGCTACGCCTGCGTCGGGCTTGACTCGCCCTGGTATCATGGCTGGCCAGGGGCAAGCGGAAGACCGAACCCGCCCTTGGGAGATAATCCGACGCGCAGATTGGTGACGCTTGCTCCAAAGCGCCGGACACTTGCACAAACCAGATCGCTGACGACGGGCGAGAGACCGAAGCAATCCGCCCCAAGGGCAGAACCCGGTGCGCAGACTGGTCGCGCATCGGCCTGAGAGAACGAAGAGAAACTCGGGCGTGAGAGCCTGCATACCAGGGTGTTGAGGCGCCTCAGGCCACACCGGAATCGCGATCCACTCATCCTGAAGAGGAGAAGGACCATGAACGTGTTACCCGTCGGCGTTGACATGAGCAAGGCGACCTTTCAAGCCGCCATCTGGCGCTCTTCCGCTGGTCAGATCCTGGGCGAGTACGGCAACCGCCGACCTGACTTCGAGACGTTTGCCACACGGGGGCACCAAATTCAGCAGGAAGAGGGCTATGAGACGGTCCACCTCGTGGTCGAGCCGACCGGCGGCTACGAACAAGGCTTGGTGGCCTTTGCCTACGACCAGGGCTGGCGCATCAGCTTGCCCAATCCACGGCATGTTCGTGAGTGGGCCAAAGCGAGTGGGCGACGTGCCAAAACCGATGCCCAAGATACCTTGCTTCTGGCGCACTTCGCGGCTGAGCGCCAGCAGCCAGCGCAACAGCCACTGCCCTGTGAAGTGCGCGAACTGGACAGTCTGCTCAAGCGGCGTGACGCTCTCGAAGCGATGCCGCGCCAAGAACGCAACCGCCATGAGGCCTACCAGCATCACCCCCACGCTCACCCGGGCCTAGCTGGCAGCTTCGAGCGCCTCATCACCACCCTTGAGGAAGAGTTGCGTACAGTCCAGGACGAAATTGAGCGTCACGTGCAGCGTCACAGCCCCATCGCCGCTCACGTTGGTCGACTTACCCAGATTCCTGGGATTGGCCCGCGCACGGTCCCCCCGCTCCCGGTCCTCCTCTTCCGCTGGCACGCCCTCACCGGCGGGCGCCGTTCCGCCAAGCGCTTCATCGCCTTGACCGGCCTTGACCCACAACCGTTTCAGAGCGGGGCCTCGGTTCACAAGCGCACCACGATTTCTCGACTCGGGGATCGGGCTATGCGCCGGCGGCTCTCCATGGCCGCCCTCGGTGGCCTTCATGGGACCAATCCTTTCCGCGACTTCTACGACCGTCTCGTTGGTCGCGGCAAGCCCAAAAAGGTGGCCCTCATTGCTGCTGCCCGCAAACTCGCGACCTGGGCCTGGGCTGTCTTTGCCTCCGAAACCGACTTTGACCCAGCTCGTGTCGCGCCCGCTGTGTCCTCTTGACAACGATGAGAGAATCTGCACGCCGTGCTGACGGCTGGTGGGGGAGGAGGCGGAAAACAAGCTCATGAGCTACGGGAACACACTCGACTTTTGCGATCACACAGGTAGATAGGCCTCGAACAAGGAGGCAACCGAGAGTTTGCCAACACGAATAGCCAGCCGAGACTGGGACGCGAGCGACGTCAAGTTCGCCTGGCGGAGTCAGGTAAGATAGCTGTCCAGGCGATCAGGCCAACAGCGTTTGGACGATGGTGGTAGTCGGTACGCCCTCCGCCAGGCGCTGGGCCATCCCCTCGACCAAGTGGCTGAGCACCTCGTCAGCGACCCCGCGGCACCGCTGCCCCGTCGACTCAAACGGCGCTCTCACTCCGTGTCGAGATCGTCCCGGGTGGCCGTGGTCACCGAGAAGAGCATACCCTGCAAAGCCCAGGTAGCAGTGACGCCTGATGCCACGGAGCTTGTGCCGCTGATAATCTTCAAAGCCCAGGTGCCCCTTGACGTCTTCGTTGCAAGTTTCGGTTGGCCAACGGTCGCCGTAGGTGAGCAGGATGCGGGTCCGTTCCCAATCCTTGCGATTGGAAGCTAGCAAGCCTGGCTCACCCTTCAAATCAGGGTTATCAAAGGACGCGACAATGCGGAT
>DOUV01000103.1 GCA_003520455.1 Chloroflexota bacterium
GGCTGGGAACCAGCACCACGGCCGACGCGGCGAACAGCGCGTCCAGGTCGTTGCGGTTCAACCATCCGGGTACCCGGCATGCGCCGGGGAACTGCGCGGCAATATTCTGGACAATGCGGGTCCCCGCCGTGTCCCCATGCCCACCGGCAAGGACGAAGCGGCCCGGCCACCGCGCCAGGACACGAGGGATCAGCTGGCCGAGGAGCTCGACACCCTTACTTCTGGCAAATCGCCCGGCGAAGACGATGGGGCCCTCCTCCTCCGGCGGAGGCAGGGAGTCGGGCGGCGCCGGGACGCCATTGGGAATCACGTAGCTGCGCGTGGCGAGCTCAGGAGCGCCGGCGACTGCCGCCAGGCGTTCTGCCCTGCTGAGAAAGACCACACCGTCGCTGATGGTCAGGATTCGCTCTTGAACAGCACACCACAACCCTGCGTCCGCGCTCTCCTGCAATTCAAGCCGGAGGAGCGAGTGGGCCGTGTAGACCAGGGGCAGATCAAAGCGACGCCGCAGCTCTTCGGCGAGCTCGCTCAAGGCCAGAGAATGCAGGTGAACCACGTCGAATTGTCGCGGATCGACGGGGCAGCGCTGCCTGGAAAGCTGATGAACGTGCGGTCCTGTGCCGGAGGCGCCGGGCATGTCGATGGCACGGTTCGCCACCAGGACGTGCGTCTCGATTCCAAGGGAGGCGAGGGCGCGAGCCTGCCGCTCGACCGCCACCCCGATCCCCGACCACGATCCCGGCGCGTAATCGGCAGTCAGAATCATCACGCGCACGCAACCGCCTCGCACGTTGTTCACTCGTCTCCCGGTACCTCGGCGAGCATCGCCAGCTCACCGGCGTCGCTGCCGCCCAGCTTCCTCATCAGGCGCAGCCAGCGCGTCGTCATCCCCGAGGGGACCGGGGCCTGCTGAACCCGTTCGAGGTTCTGAAACCCGCTCTCACGGAGTAAGCGGGAGAGCGATTCTTCGTTGAAGTACTGGAAATGCACGAGCGGGTTGATCACATCCCACTTCTTGCCGAACACCTGGAATTGCAGCGAGTTCATGTCCGGGACTGCCAGGTAGAGAATCCCTCCGGGATTCATGACCTCGCGGACCCTGGCGAGACTGGCAGCGGGGTCGGGCAGGTGCTCCACGATGTGACTCATTACGACCACGTCGAACGAGCGCCAGATGAGCTCCTCGTCACCGAGCACCGCCTGCACGAGGCGCTGGCCGAACTGTGGCCGAAGACGCTCGATCTGGGCTCGCGAGCTATCGAGACCGTAGACCTCAAAGCCGTATGCCTGGGCCACTTGCATCAGATAGCCGCGCCCGCAGCCGATGTCGAGCAGCCGGGAGCCGGGCGCCCGGGAGCGCAGGAGATAGCAGATGGGGCCGGCAAAGGCCCGCTGCACTTCGAGGAACGTATTCTCCGAATCATCCCCATCCCACTCGTTCCCGATCCGGGCCTGTAATTCGGCGGTGATTCGTGGGCTGATATAGATGTGGGAGCACTCCGTGCAGCGGTAGAAGGCAAAGCCCTGCTTCTGGAACAGATACTTGCGTTCGGTCGAACGGCACACCGCGCAGTTGACCTTCTCGAGCGCCTGGCTCCCCGCCCGTTCGATCACCTCCTGGATGTCGGAGCACCAGTGCAACCACGATGGGGCGACCCCCTGCCGGTCGCGCCGGTCAGGAGTCGCCCCCCAGCTCCCGAATAAGCCCAGGCGCTGCGCCGCCTTCAGCGACTCGCACAGCTTGAGCTGTGCGATGAGGCGCTCCGGCACAGGAAGTCCGTCTGCCAGATCGGCCAGTTCCAGGAAGGACCTGGCCAGGAATTGCTCGACCTCGACGGGTGCTGCGGGCGGACGTTGCCCGTCGTACGGCAGGCACGGCGCCACTCCGTTCGGCTCGGGCAGGGAGAGCGAGAGCAAGTTGGGCTGCCCGCGGCGTTGATCTTCGGCGAAGTCCTGGACGTCGTTGAGATATTGAGCCAGGGCGTAGTAGCGTGTGAGAAAGGGGTACAGCGGCGAGACGCGATCGGGATCGATGGCCGTGTACAGACACCGCCAGTAATCGACGTTCTTCAACTGGACGAGCCGCTCATAGTAGGGCGCCGTCCACTCTTCGGGCCCGCTTTGCTCCATCATGGCACCGATGACGGCCCGGCGGGCCGAGAGGAGCACCGGCCGGAGCGCCTGTTCCAGACCTTCTTGCGAGGGGTCTGTCATGGTGGCCAACCCTTCGAAGCAGAGCAGGAGACCGGCGAGGATCGTCAGCCCCTCGGCCCCCTGGCTGCTGGGAAAGGTCTTGCTCGTCGCCGATAGGAGCGTCGGGTGCCTGGCCTTGTACCAGAAGTGGCGATCGATGACGTCGTCGAACACCCGGATCGAGAGATAGACCAGGCCACAGGCCGCCACTGTCCGGCGGAAGCGCTCCACCGCCGGCCGAATCGCGACGGCAAAGTAGGGCAGGTCCCAAAAGGTCCACTGCAGCCAATCGACGTATTCTGAGGCCTGCTCGGCCAATTGCTCGCAGATCTTGTTCCCGGCCGAGATTTCCTGCACGTCCTGGCGCAGGCGAGCCAGGGCCTCCTGCAGCCCTCGAGTGATCTCGCTGCGGTAGACTTCGACCTCCTGGTGATACTGCTCCAGGAACGAGCTGCTGGCAATCTCCAGCTCCTGCTGCAGTCCTGCCAGCGCCGGCCCCGCGTCCCCATGATGGAAGTTCATCCTGCCCACCCGTTTGCCAGGCCGCTCGATCGAGCCAGAACCATCATGGCGAGCGCTGTTGTCAAGGCCGGAGAGCCGAAGCCGCTCACGATGAAGTCCTCGTACGCCCAGCCGCCCGCGGGTTGGGTCTTGCTGATGAGCGCATCCCTGGCCCGCTCAAGCGGTGTGCCGGCGACCTTGAGATTGAGGAAAGCCGCGATCGCCAGGGACGTGCTGAGCGGGGTGCCGAAGTTACCATCTTCGCCTTGCAGGCTGAGGAGTCGCGGGACAAGCGACGAGGCCAGATCGGCCAGACCCGGAAGCTGTGCCTGGTCCCAGGCGCGCGTGAGCGCGTAGAAAAAGCTCAAGGGATTGGGGTACAGGGAGGTCCCGTGCATCAGGTCGCCGGATGCGGCTTCGCCCCGTAAATAATCCATGAGAACCTCAACGTCACGACCGGTCCCGACGCCGGCCAGGGCCAGGTAGCGCAGCACGTCGGCGTTGACGACTCGATCGATGCCAGCGACCGGCCTGCCGACGTCGTCCATCCAGCCGTACCCTCGACCGGCCGGCGTGAGAAAGGTGAAGAAGAGCCCGCCGGCAGAGCGAAAACGCAGAACCGCTTTGACCTGGCGCTGCCATCGCCGCAAGTCAGAGCGTTCGGCCCTGTCCAGGAGGGCCGACGCGGCGCAGACCGTCGTATTGGCGTCACAATCGAGGCCGCTGCCCCGTCCGAAGAAGCGCCAACACCCATCGGACTCCTGCTGCCAGGCAAGAAACGCGCGGATGCGTTGTCGCACGTGTATGACCGTCCTGAAGAACCGGACCCGCCGGCGCCCCGGGATCAGGTCCAGGGTATGGGGTTGCCACGAGGGGGAGCGTGGGTCAAAGCAGCCGAGGGCATCGTGAACGAAGGTCGAGACAAACGGGCTGCGGCAGTAGAGGAGATCACCCGCCGGACCACGGCGGTAGGACGCAATCTCACCGGTCTGGAGCTGTTCCTGCCGGATGGTTGTGAGGCCCTGCAACAGGATGAGTTCACCGGGCGCCGGCGCGTGGTCGCCGTCGAGGGTGGCGCGCTGCCCTGCTCGTGTCTCGGGTCGAAGCGCCAGAAGGTCAACGGCCTGCGCCGACGAACGTGCCTGCTCCAACGGGTTCATGAGCGTGCCTCGGCCAGCATCAGGTACTTGTACAGGTTCGTGTTCTGCCACTGCTCCCAGCGATCGCGCAGGTGGAGCACGACGTCTTGCCTCAACTCCTCGGGGATTGACCTGACATTGTCTATCCCGAAGACCGGTTTCTCGTATGGAAAATCGCGCAGCAGCGCGCCGAGCTCCGGCGACCGGCCGAGCAGGTGGTCGACGACTGCCTGGTTCGCCTTCACGAAGGTGTCGTAGGTCTCGCAGAGGGTGTCGAAGTTGCCGTCGAGCTCGCCGTCGAGGAGCGGTTGGAGTGCCCGCACCGCGGCTTCAAACTGCTCGACTGCTCCCGTGAGCGACGGATGATGGTCCCGTTCTCCCTCCTGAACGGCGATCCCTTTCAGGACCTGGCGCATCCCTGCAATGACCTCGGCGATCGGCGCGTCGGCATCGAAGTAGTAGCTGGACCGGTGCGGGACGCGCCAGTTTTCAAGGCCCGCCCCGGCCACCACCAGGGTCGTGCAGTTGAAGAGCGGGGCGGCATGAGCCGCGAACGAATCCGAACAGATGACGACGTGCGCTCGCTCCATCTGTGCGAAGACCTTTTGCAGCGATGGCACTCGGTCATCTTGCGGCCGGACGATGTCGAAGTCGATGCCGGGGGGCGTGCGGGCCGCCGTAGAGCGGGCCAGACCCGACGCAAAGCGCGCCGTGGCGGGATTCGGGCCCGGATCGATGACGAACCGGACCGGGCGTGCCGGCGGCTTTGAAAACAGTGAACTCAGGAGACGGCTCCAGTAGGCTTCCGAGGGGTCATACTTGGAGGTGAAAGGGTTGACATACACCCGCACTTCGTGCTCGGGCGGCTCGCCGGTCCGGTGCATAACCGTCGAGAACCGTCCGGCCGTGGTCGGCGATAAGCCGAGCCAGCGCGCAAGGTTGTCGAGCCCGAAATAATAGTTAGCAAAATACGGCAGCGCTCGCCGGGCCCGGTGCAGCCAGCGACGGCGGTTGTCCACCAGAAACGACGACTGCGTGCCCGACGAGAGCTCGACATAGTAGGGGATGTTCGGCTCGCAACACACGGCGGGGGAGAGGTCGGGCCGTTCAAAGTCCGCCAGAATCACAATGTCGAACCCCTCGAACGGCGCCTGGCCGCGCAGAGCCCTCAGCAGGGTTACATACTCCGTGTAGTGGAATATCTGGTCGACGTCGCCGACCTGCTCCCATAACCCCTGATACGCCGATAAAACCGTAATGTCGGCATGCGAATTGGCAGCCTTGATCCATCGCGGCAGTGGGAAGAAAATAACCTCGTCTCCGATGCCGATGGCCGGGCCAAATAGCAGCAGGATTCGCCGGAAGCCGCTCCAGAACTGCCGCGGCAGGGGGCTATCCGACACCACGACGTCCGCCGGTATCTCGGCCATAGCCGAGGCCAGTGGGAACAAGACCAGCTGCAGCCGTTCGGCGAGCTGGTAGAAGGTTCGCGGATTCATGGCCCGGAGGAGAGCGATGGCTTCCTTCAGCGCGGGGCTATCCACCGTATCCAACGGCTCGGCCAGGGATTTGAGGCCGTCCAGGCGTTGCTGGAGATAATGGGCATTACTTTGGCTGATCGGTCTCCGGGTGAGGAAGAAAAGGTATCGGGTGAGCAGGCTCAATGGCAACCGCACGTCCGCGGAGAGAGCCAGGTCCACCCGTGTTGGCTGTTGCAGCATCCTACCCTCGATCTCCGACCAGGCTGAGCGCGGCGATGGCCCATTCGCCGTTGGCTCGTTGCTGAAGGAGCGCGAGGCGGCGCTCGACGATGGAGCGCCGCGCCCCACTCTGGGGATGATGAGCCGTGACGTGGATCTCGGTGTAGATCAGGATACCGTATGGATGGTGCAGCGGCTCCGGGACCTCGCCCAGAGAAACCTCGAACTCCCATCCACGCAAGGAATCCAACAGGGATTCGAGATGGTGGCGCAAGGCCAGCCGGTCGATCTCCCGATCATCCTCCAGGACGTGATAGTCGTCGGCGACCAGTTCCATGGCGCTGTCGACGTCCTGCCGCCCGATGGCGTGGATGAAATCGTAGAGACAGGCCGCCGCAGCCTCGGCCTGCTGGTCGCCCAGTTCCTCCTCCGGCGAATTGAGGATGGTCTGCCAATCGGTCCAGGGTGTCAGTGCCGGGGTCTGCTCCAGAGCCAATTCGCCGCTAAAACGCCACGGCATGGGCGCCGGGACGGGCGATCGTATCGTCTCTCCCAGAGAGGGCACAGCGAACGGCTGGTCGAAGTAGTCCTCCCACGGATCGGCCGCATTCGAGGCGGGCCGGAACCACCAGCTCAGCAGATCCGTGGCACTCATTTTCCCGCCCGGGGCCACCGGCGGCATAAACGGGACTTGGCGGGGGCTTCTCGCCTGTGCCCCCTCGGTCTGCGACTCATCCAGCAGGCCGCGCAGAAGCTCGTAAACCAACACCAGGCGCGGATCAGGGCCTTTGTCTGCGATCATGGACTCTCCGGGTCAGAAAAGGAGGATTTGTTGGATTGTCTGGGCGTTTCGTTGTCAGGCATTCCGCCATTCACGCGCGAAGGGTAGGTGGCTGTCGAGGGGCGACTTGCGTGAACAGAGCGGGGAATGTTGAGCCACCGGACCGGCAGTACAGCCTCGAGTCGCAGCGCTGAGGGAATTGAAGCTTAGTAGGTTTTTGGCACTTTCCTCGCGTATTGTGACTGGATCATTATATACAATACTCTCCTTGACTTTGTCAAGCATTCTGTGACTCATGTGCAGACCGAGGTGAAAGCGAGCACCACGGTAACTGGGAGCCGTCACTGACATGGGCTCATTCGCCGAGAATCAGGTGGTACGAGATATGCTACACCTCAACTGCCCCTTCACCTGAAGGGACACGACGGCCCAGACAGATCCGGAAGAGGAGGAACAATTTATGGCACACGTCCCAATGGATGACATCAGAGAACTCTGGAACGAGACGCCCGAGAAGAATTGGTCGGCGCTGCACAATACCATCCGGCAACACAAGGGCAAAGCCAGAGGAATTGAGGACAACCTCGTCGATCAGCTCACACGGATTACCCGCGAGTTGGAGGATTCGGGGCATTCTTTCCCCGATTCTCCGCAGAAACTCTACGAGGTCCTGAACGAGCGCCTGAAATCCACGGCTCACTCGTAGCAGTAATCTCCTGGACGACCAGGGCGAGTTGCGCCGGTCTGCCCTCCGGCACGGCCCGCCCGATCGTCCCTTGCCCCAACAGAGGTGAGCAACACAGCCAACGAGGGGCGCCGGCTCAAGGCCGGCGCCCCTCGTTCGTTCCTGCTGGCTCCAGGTGCAGATTCGCGCTGTTCGGCAATAACACCGACATCCCACACCGACGGTGAGCGCAAACAGGGGACACAATGAGCGACACGTATCAGAGCGAGGAACTGGACATTTGGGTTTGGTGCCTGGCATGGAGGATGAATTGGGCATCGGTGCGTTCCTCGATCAGCTCCAGGGACACTGCCCCTGGCGTGAGGTGCTCGGCACCTGGCTATCATCGCGGTCGTCACGAACGAGCTGGTACGGCGGCCGGTTGCGCTCGACGCACGGGGAGGGCTAACGCGCATAGACTCGCCAGCAGGGGGAGCAGCGCCAGTGCCAGCAGGGCCATACGTAACGTTGCATGCTCGGCGATGATGCCCGTCAGTGCCGAGCCGAGGCTTCCGGCGACGAAGGCCATGCCGATTGCAATGCCGGAGGCGACGCCGAGTCTCTGTGGCAAGAGATCATGGGCGGTGAGAAGAATAATCGGAATCGGCAAGCCGATCAAAAAGCCGGCTACCGGCGCGAAGAAGACCAGGAGCACCGGAGGCATTGCCAGGAGCACCACATTGACCGGAACCGAACAGAGCAACGCCACGGACAGCAGCGCGCGGCGGTTAAGCCGGTCGGCGAGGAAGCCGCCTGTCGTTGTACCGGCTGCCACCGAGAGTAAGAGCAGTGCCAGAAGCCGGCTCGACGCCAGAAGCGTCAGCCTCTGCTCCACCCAGAAGAGCGGCAGGTAGGTCGCAAAGCCGATGTGGACCCAGGCTCGCAGGGCCATCAGAAGCCCAAGCGCCACGAGCGAGACCCGCGACGGCGCGACGACACCGATCGACTGCACGGGGCGATTGTCGACGGGCTCCCCGGCAGGGCGGCGCTCCGGCCGCGGCGTCCACGCAATGATGAGGGCGACGGCCAGCGCCGACAGGAGGAGGAATAGGGTCGTCGTCGTCGGACCGGCTGCCAGAAGCGGTGCGGCGACCAGCGGACCGACAGCGTAGCCGACGTTCCCACTCGCAAGGAAGACGGAGACGTTGCCCCCACGGGTCGTGCGTGCCGGCCGCGAGGCATCGGTCGCGGCAGCTGGGTGAAAGGCGCTTGATCCCAGGCCGGCCAGAGTCAGGAGGAGCACCAGCGCGGCATAGTTGCGAGTGAAGGTGGCGGTTGCGATCAGGACGGCCATCCATAAGACAGCCAATGAGGTATACCAGCGGCTGCCGTGCCGGTCGCTCAGATAGCCAAAGAGGGGCTGTGGAAGTGCCGACGCAATGATGAACGCCGAAGCGATGCCGCCGACCTGGACGTAAGAGAGACCCAACGCCACCACGAGCAGAGGGTAGAGAACGGGCAGCAGGCCTGAATAGACCTCGATCGTGAAGTGGCCGAGCGACGCGACTGCCGCGAGACGGTGAGAAAGCGTGCAAGCCACGAGCCCGGCGAGGCGGCCGCGATCTTGCTCCAGCACGGTCAGTCGGCCTCCCTGCCGCGCGGCAGTTGTAGCAGGAGTACAATGGCCATACCGATAAATGCCGCTACACTCGCGATTGTAAAGACAGCACGAAAGCTCCCCGTCAGGTCGGCGAGCCGTCCGGCCAGGAATGAGCCGCCCACCTGTCCGAGCCCAAAGACCAGCATGGTCAGGCCGATAGCCGCGGGCGCCTGCTGGGGTGGCAATTGATCGGCATAAATAGCCACGATGATCGCCAGAGTGCTCCAGACTGTGATTCCAAAGAGCGCGGCCGAGAGCAACAGCACGACAAAGGCGTGGGACAGGACGGCCATCCCGATCGCCGTGCCGAGGGCCAGAAATGCCAGGCCGAGGCTCGGTTTGCGCCCCCAAACGTCAGAGAGCCAGCCCCAGGCCACGCCGCTGAGCAAGCTGGAGACGCCAACCATGCTCCACAGGTGGCTTGCCGTGTTCTGGTCGAGACCCGTCTCTCGCAGCAGGAACTCCACGTAGAAGGTGCTATAGCTCACGTAGGCGAAGGCGAAAAAGGTGCTCGCGAAGGCAATATGCCAGACGAACGTTGAGCGGTAGGCCGCCGAGCGGTTCTCGGCTGGCGCTTCCACCGTGGCTGTCGCCCCGTCCGCGACCCCGGACGCCGCGAGCAGGAATGCCGAAACGGCCGTCGCCGCTACGACAGCCGCACCCAGGGAAAACCAACTCTGGCGCCACGCAGACGATTGCCCTTCGGCTTGCACGAGAGAGACAAGAACGCTTGAGACGATCAACCCGACGCCGGCGCCGCTGATGGCCAGGCCCGTCGCCAGACCGCGAGCACCACGCGAGAACGACGACGAAACCAGCCCGAGGGCGACGACGACGCAGCCACCGCTGGCGGCGCCTGCGACTGTTTGCATTGCAAATGCCCAGGGGAAGCCCGCCGCCCAGCCGGTGAGTGCCAACGCTGCTGCCAACGTGAGCAGGCAGAGTGTGACCAGAGACAGAGGGCGAACGTGGGCGACGAAGAAGCCGGCCACTACGCTGGTCAGGAGATAGCCTGACAGGTTCCCGGTCGTCAGCAGCCCCATCTGCGTGTTTGTCAGGGCCAGCCCCTGGCGCATGAAGGGTAGAATCGCTGGATAGCCGAAGCGCCCAATGCCCAACGCGCCCAGGATCACGACGGCAGCCCCCAACAATAGCGCCCCCTCCATCCAGTGCATCGTAAAGAGGGTTCGAGCGCGGAGCCATACGTTCGTGGGGGACGGCGCCGGCTCCCCGGCGCGATCGGCTACAGGTGGCCTTCCCACAGAAACTCCCCTACCCGTTCGACGGGTACCTGATCCACGCCCATCTTCGCCAGCGTCAGCCCTTCATGCCAGTAGTCGCGCTTCATCATGACACAGGCCAGCCGGACCAGCGCCTCGGTCGTCGGGCACTCGATGCCGACCCACCGCCCGATCTCAACCATCGGCACGAGGCCAAAACCGACGTCCTCGTTGACATAGCGATGATCGAGGCTGTCCGGCGCCTGAATCGGCTTGTTGGGTTCGCTTTCCTGGAGAGCCTGGTACATATCGCCACTTTCCAGGGCTGCCCGCGACGTTAGTCCGGCTTCGTAGAAGTACTCGATAAAGCTCATCACGCGCATATCGAGCCCGGCCCGCTCGTTGAGCGCCCGTAAGATACGCATGCGTTCGTCGTCCATGCCCTGAATTACGCGGGCTACTGCCGGGCTCACGCCATCAAAATAGAAGCGAAAGTTCCCCTTCGTATGCTCGATCCAGGCCGCGTTCAGAAGCATGCCGGGCGGATGTTCCATCGCGTTCAGATCCGTCAGTCCGGTTTCGAGCACATTGGTGCCCGGGACCACGTTCGGGAAGAGGGTATGAATTGTTGGGAAGAGCGCATCGAGGTGCTTGCCGGGAAAAGCCGCCAGACGCAGATTCGTCATGGCGAGCGGAATCCAGACCAGGGCCGGCCCCCGAATACGGCAGCCATAGGTCAGAGTGATCGTTTCACAGGTGCGAACCTCCTTCGCGTTCCCGGCCTCACGGAGGGTCTGCACGAAGTGGAGGCCGCCGCCCGTATGACCGGGATTCAGCATGACGGTGTGGCTTTCGTTCAGGTAGGGGGCAAGCAAGTGGGCATACCAGGTCAGCGCAATCGTCGGCACGGTGATAATGATGATCCGGGCGCCGTCGATTGCCTCTTCGATATTGGGTGTGATCGTCTTGATCGGACTGAAACCTTCTCCAAAACAGCCGGTGTAGGCGACACCGCCACGCGCCGTGAGCGCTTCCAGCGTCGCTGCCGAGCGGCTGTAGATGCTGGTCTCGTAGCCCTGTCGTCCCAGATCAGCGGCCACGGCGTGACCGCCGTTGCCCGCGCCGAGGATCGCAATTTTCTCCATGGTGGTCCTGCCTTTCCAGATCCCGGGTTTGCGCTTCACCTGCGGCTCCTGCCCGTGATGCCCGGCGGCTCGGATTCAGCCAGTCTCGACCTGCCGCCGGATTTCTTCAGAACTCAGCCCTTCCAGGCCAAGGCGCGCCAGCGTGCGGCCCTCGGTTCGGAAGTCGGTCGACACCAGTTCAGAACCGAGCGTGATGAGGGCGCTGATCACGGGTGTCGAGACGCCGATGGCGCGTCCGAGCGCCTCTAGGGGCACGAGACCAAACGGTATGTCCTCGGTGAGAAAGCGGTGGTTCAAGGTCTGCGGCGCCCAGGCAATTTCATAGGCCGGGTTCGTGCTCATGACCTCACCTAACGTGCGGCCGCGCGCGCCCTGGTGTTCGTACCAGCTCAACAGGACCTCCCGCGCGCCGGGCAGTGCCATTCCCAGCGCCTGGCCCACCGCCACCCGCTCGGCGTCGACACGCTCGACCACCCGGCCGACCGGCTCGGTCACCCCCTCCCAGTAGTACCGCCACTTTGGCTTGTCCGCGGCGGTGCGGCCGGCGTTCAATAGCGACACGGGAGCATGGACCACCGGGTTCAGGTTGCGGAGACTCGTGTGCAGCACGCTGGGTGCGGTCTGAAACCCGGAGAACAGGGGCTGGAGCCGTTCCAGAACTGCTCTCGTCTGTGTCGCAGGGAGCGCCGCGCAGGCCAGCCCGGCCTTCAACCCGCCCACTTTAACGGTGGTCGCATTCTGTTTGAAGGCTCCGTAGACCAGTTGCTCGGTCTCTGCAATCGTCGGGAGCATCCCGCTGCGCCTTGAAAGCAAGCTGGCAACCTCGAGCGCGCCGCCAAACGAGCCACAGAAGAGCACGACCAGTTGCTCCGGGCGGAAGTAGGGCAGGCAGAATTCAGTGAAACGCCGCTCGGCGTAGGCCGGGACGACGTAGAGGACCATGTCTGCACCCGCCAGCGCCGCCTCCGGGTCGTCGGTCACGACGGCCACTGGGGCAAAGCCGGCCGCGACGCCCGCGACATCGCTGTTCACCAGTTCGATACCACCGCGTGTCTGAACGGGCGCGATTGTATCCGGCGCTAACTCGGGGACCTCCAGCAAGTGGACCGTCGCGCCTTTGAGCGTCAGATCGGCGGCGGCGGCAAAGGCGCCGTTCCCGCCGCCGAGGACGGTGATCGTCACATCGTGGGTCATGAGAACGCTCCACTCTCCTGGCGCCGGCTCATTCAGGCACCGTGTTCGGCGGTCGCGCCGCCGAGGGAATATTCGACTCGACCACCGGAACAATCGACGACGGCGCCGTTGATGTACGACGCCCCCTCCGACGCGAGGAACAAGACGAGGTTGGCGATCTCCTGGGGTGTGCCCAGCCGTCCAAGCGGATTCTGCCGCGTATAGCTGGCGATGGTGCCTGCAGCGGCACCTCCCAGCAGTTGCTCCGTGGCGATGAAACCGGGGGCGATGGCATTGCAGGTAATGCCGTAGGGACCGAGTTCACGCGCCGCGGTCCGTGTGAGCGCGATGATACCGGCCTTAGCGGCCCCATAGTGGCCCATGCCCTCGCGCCCGCCCACCCGGCCATGGATGGAGGCAGTGTTGACGATCCGGCCCCACCCGTGTGCCATCATCACCGGAGCGGCATATTTGATGCAGAGAAAGGTGCTTTTGAGGTGGCCTGCCAGCATGCGATCCCATGACTCTTCGGAGAGGTCGACCAGCCGGCCGCGCTGGTGCGCAGGGTCGGTCATGCCGGCGTTGTTGACGAGAATATCGACGGTGCCGTGGCGCCGAAGAGTCGTCTCGACCAGCCGCTGGACGTCATCGGCGCGGGTCACATCGGCGAGTGCCGCGCTGGCTGTACCGCCGACCGCCTCGACCTCCGCGGCCACTCGTTCAGCCGCGTCCAGTTGCGTGTGGGTCACGACGACCACGGTTGCCCCAGCGCGCCCGAGGGCGAGGGCCTCGTCGTAGCCGATGCCGCGGCGCGCCCCGGTGACAATCGCCACACGGCCTGCAAGCGCGATCGTCGTTTGCACGCCTGGCCCTACCACAGCTTACACCTCAATCCGACGTTGCCGGCAGAATCGGTCGCGGCGAAGCATGGCGCGCGCCAGGATAAGGCCGGCTCCGGCCGCGCGCGGCGGTTGGCACCGATAGCCCGGTGCCAGGCGGTCACGAGAGTTGGAACCGCGCTGCAGATTGCCACCGGCCTCCTCCTCAGTAACTGGGCAGACCCCGCACCGGAATCGTGGGCAACTCTTCCTGGGGCGTGTTGAATACGCTGTGGGTGCCGACCGCCCGGAAGTGATCGGCATATTCCTGCACCCGGTCGGCATCGACGGTTACCCCCAACCCCGGCCCCTCTGGGACACGCATGTGACCACGGACGATCGGCAGGCGCGCCGTCAGGTAATCGCCGGCCAGATTGTCGTACATGCACTGGTTGGCAAGAATAAAGTTGGGCGTTGAGGCGATCACATGCAACATCAGGGCCTGGGCGGCACCGCCTTCGACCAGGCTCTGGCCGACGACCGGCAGCCCGGCCGCTTCGGCCATCCCGGCAGTCTTCTTTACGTCCCACAGATTGTCGTGCATGCGCGGGTTGATGTGAATGACGTCGGCGGCCTCGGCGCGGATGACGTTGAAGGCCTGATACATATGCTGGCAGCTCTCGTCCGCGGCAACCGGCACCCCGACCGAGCGTCGGACGTGTGCGAGCCCTTCCAGGTTGGCCGCCTGAATCGGTTGTTCGATAAATTCCAGGTTGTACGTGCGCAATTCATTGTTGCAGAGCGCAACAGCGAAGCCGGGCGAGAGCGTCTGGTTAAAGTCGATGCGGAGTTTGGGCGCGTCGCCGACGGCAGCCCGAATGGCTTCCAGCCGCTCCAACAGGGCCGGGATGGTCGTGTACTTGAGATAGAGCGTATCATATCCCTCGACCACGGCCTGGTGCGCCACCGCGGCCATCGCTGCGGGTTCATCGTGCAGCAGGACTTTGATGACCGCGATCTCCTTGCGAATCGCCCCGCCCAGTAACTTGTAGAGTGGCTGCCGGCAGGCCTTCCCGATCAGATCCCAGAGCGCGGCCTCGATACCGCTCAAGGCCCGGTTGGCGAAGCCGCGGCTCCACTGCCAGCCCCCCAGGACACGCAGCTTTTTGGCGATGCGCTCTGTGTTAAACGGGTCTTCGTCCCGCAGATAGGCTCTCGCGCTCTCGATCACGGCGAGGGTCGCCTCGACCGGTCGATGGATGACGCTGCTCTCGCCCACACCGACCAGCCCATCATCGGTTTCCAGTTCGACGAGGACCAGGGTAATGCCATCCTGGCTCCCGAAGGGCCAGATCAGCGGTTTTACGAACGGGATGGAGAGCGGCGTCGCGCGCAGATCAACGAGTTTCATGCGTCATCGCTCCATCGGGCAGCGGCGAAAGCCGGCGGTGTAACTGCCGGTAAGGAACAGGAAACCAGCGTCCATTGCGGGCGTTTCCGGATCGGCCGGCCGCGTGTTCCATCGTGCCGCGGATGTGCCGTTCAGGCTTGAATCCGGGGCAGTTCCGCCGTCTCAATCTGGTCGGTAATCAGATCAAAGCCGTCCTTCGTGACGAGAATCTCGTCCTCAAACTGATAGCCTTGATCGCCCGCCATATAGAAGGGCTCCACGCAGAGAACCATTTTTTCCTGGACCGGACGGTCGAAGCGTTTGTCGCGCCCGATCCAGGGATGTTCGTGCACGCTCAGGCCCAGTCCGTGCCCGACAAATTTATACGGGTCGAGCCCAACCGACCGATACTTGTCCGCAAACACCTGGTACAGATGGCCCGTCGTCACGCCGGGCCGAATCTGGTCTTTGAGCACATTCATCGTGTCGACCATCTTCTGCCACATCCCGCTCTGCTCCGCGGTTGGCTCGCCCACAACGTAGGTGCGCCCCACGTCCGAGCAGTAGGCGTCAATGTGGGCGAGAATGTCGATGCGGACGATATCGCCGGGTTGGAGAATGCGGTCACTCGGGCCGACGTTGGGCAGGGTGCTCCGATCGCCCGAGGCGACGACAAGCACACCAATGTCCTCGATCCCACCCCCATAGAGCGTCTCAAGGATGATATTGGCGATATCGCGCTCGGTCATGCCGGCGCGGCCACGCGCCTGCACCTGTTTGTGGGCGCTGTCTGCCAGGCGCCCGGTCGTGCGCAGCCGCGCGATCTCCTCGTCGGTCTTTACGCTACGAAGGTCCAGAAACAGCTCGTCGGCGTTGACGAAGGTCGCCGCGGGCAATCCCTTCTGGACCACCGCGAAATCCATGGCGGGAATGTAATCCAGGTCGATCCCGATGCGCCCGCCGCTCAGCCCGAAGTCTTTGAGCGTCTCCACGAGAAGATCGGAGGCTTCCTGATCGAACTCGCTGTAGACGCGGATGTCGCTGAAGCGTTTGGAGCGCCTTCTGGCGGTAGAGGCTTCCATGTCCACGGTGACGAGTGCGTCCTGATCGGGAGTGACGATTGTCGCCGCCAGGCGGCGGCGAAGCCCCTGAAGGCGCAGCGACGGAATCACGAAGCCACAGGTATAGATCACGTTCTCAGGAGCCATCGCGACCAGCGCGTCCAACCCATGAGTGGCGAGGGCCTGCTTTTGTTTGGCGATGATCTCATTGGTCATGTGCGGTTCTCCTCTGCAAGTGCTCGGGCGGCTTGAAGCCACCAGGTTCTCAACAGGGCCGGCGGGATGTTTTCCGCGCGCGAACGCTACGGCGACGAAGAGCCGGCCGGCGACCAGGCCGGACACGGGTCTCTGGGCCCACCCAGGTGTGGCTGGGACCCGTCGGATGGAGGCCAGAACGACGTGGGACGACGTGCCGGTCTCCGGGCACGAGCGAAAGAGCGCGCTGCGGCCACACAGGCTCTGACCTGGACGGGCCCGGCGCACCGGTCAAGTCATCCCGCGGAGGAGGGACAAGACTTCCGAAGTCTTGTTGGCGGCAGGTGCCCGCCTCTCTCACCATCGTCGGAGGGCGCTTTGGCCCAGCACGGTCCTCACCAGACTTCGGAAGTCTGACGCCTGGACCGGCACTCTAGCGGAACGCGGGCATAACGTCGCGGGCAAAGCGTTCCAGGGTTTCGCGCATGCTTGCCATCGATCCCATCAGGAGCAGGTTGAGGCTATCGGCTCCGCTCCCGAAGACGCGACTGATCCGCTCCGACACTTGCGTGGCGTTGCCGATGATCATCAGGCATCGAACGGCGTCGTCGGTGACACGGCTGATCGCAGTCTCCTGGTCGCCCCGCGCCATGGCCTCCGACACGCCGGCGATGACTGTCTCGTCGATGCCGACGTCGCGCATGGCCTGGTAGGGTCCAATGCTGATCGAGCGGGCGATCCAGGATTTTTGCGCGGCAATGGCAGTCTCGACGTCGTCGGTGACCTGGACGAGCTGCCAGGCCACGACGTCGACGTCGCGCAGCGAGCGCCCGGATTTCTCCGCGCCGCTGCGGACCTGTTCCAATACCTGGGGCAGGGCGTTAAACAGCGATTCGACCAGGACGCCATCTGCGACCTCGCCGGCGAGCTTCAACATCTGGGGGCCGCGGGTTCCGATGTAGATCGGGATATCAGGCCGGGGCGAAAAGTCGAGCTTGACGCCGTTGAGCATGTCGCTGGCTCCCTCGTATTCGACGCGCTCACCCGCCAGCAAGCGGCGAATGATACCGATGGCGTCGCGCAGGCGCCCGATTGGACGATCCAGAGTGATGTTCAACGGTGCCAGGACCGTCTTGGGGTTGGCGGTGCCGAGCCCCAGGATAAAGCGCCCGCCGGCGACTTCGTCGACCACACCGGCGGCGCGCGCGATCTGGACCGGCAACCGTGTGTAGGGGCTGGTGAGGCCGCATCCGAGGCCGATCTCGCTCGTGGCCTCAGCACAGAGACCTAGCAACACGAAAGGGTCGCGATGAAACGTCTGATCGGGGAGCCAGGCGCAGCGGTAGCCTAAGGCCTCACCGCGGCGGATGAGGTCGACGGTTTCTCGATACGGACCGGCTGGGATAAAGGCGAAATCAAAGCGCGAGCGTTCCTTGAACATGCCATCCTCCTTCGAGCGCACCGGGCACGAGGGAAAAGACTTCCGAAGTCTTGTTCGCAGCCGGTGCCCCCTCTCTCACCGTCGTCGGAGCGCGCTTTGGTCCAGCACACTCCCTCCCAGACTTCGGAAGTCTGACTCCTTGACCGGCGCACTAGCTCGTTTTGCCGTCGTAGAGAAAGCGTTCCAATTGGTCCGGTTCAACACCGGACAGACCGAGCTTCTCGAGCGTGAGGCCCTCACGGCAATAGTCACGATTGTTCATCACCGAGGCAATCCCGATGAGTTGATCCATCACCGGCGTATCCACTCCGACCAGGTCGCCAAGCTCGGCCCAGGGAACCAGTCCGAAGCCGACGTCTTCGTGTACGTAACGGTGATCGAGCGATGCCGGTCCCTTCACCCAGCGGTTGGGTGCGCTCTCTTGAAGAGCCTGGTAGGCCGTGCCAACCTCGACGGCATGCTGGGTCGTGTACCCTGCCTCAAAGAACATCTGCACGAAGCTCCGGGTGGCCACGCCCAGCGCCTCGGCGACCGCTATGCGCTCGCGGTCGACGACGTCGATCACGCGACCCACGGCTGGAGAGGTTCCTTCGTAATAGATGTAGAAATCACCCCGCGTGTATTCGACCCAGCCAGCGTTGAGGATCGTCATCGGGGGGTGCTCGATAGCGTTGATGTTGAGAAAGGCCGTCTCAAGAACGTTCCTGGTCAGCTTGATCGCCGGGTAAAGCACACTGACGAGGTCGTAGAGCCCCTCGGCGTATTTGCCCGGGAACGCCGCAAAGGGCAGCTCAGGGACGACCTTCATCACGTTGACCACGGCCGGGTCGCGCGTGCGGCAGCCGTACGTGAGGGTCGAGGCTTCACAGACCCGCGCTTCGCCCCCGTAGCCCGCCCGGCCCAATTCGGTCGCAAAGTGCAACGCTCCGCCGGTGTGGCCGGGGTTGAGGAAGATGGCCTGACCATCGGGCAGGAGCGGCGCCAGCGCGCGGGCGTAGAACTCGTGGGCCGTCACCGGGACGACCAGCATGATCAGATCTGCGCCCGCGACAGCCTGGGCGAGATCGTTCGTCACACACGCGACACGAGCGAACCCTTTCCCCGCGTCGCCCAGCAGCTGGATTCCGCCGCGCGCAACGACGGGTGCCAGACGCTCGGCCGAACGGCTGTACAGCCGCACCGTGTTACCACGCAGGGTCAGATCGGCCGCCGCTGCCAGCCCACCGTGGCCGGCACCCAACACGGCAATTTGTCGCCCCATACGTCACCTCCTGGTTTTCAATATACCAGTGTCATACCGCGATCTCGGGGAGTGGTCCACGCCCGTCAGAGATCATCTCGCAATGATCGCTCCGGACGATAATCTCATCCTCCAGGTGAAACCCCATTGTTCCGGTAAAGTAGACCGGCTCGATGGCGAGCACCATCCCCTCCTCGATGACGAAGTCGTGGTAGCGACTGATGAACGGCTCCTCGTGCAGTGTGAGGCCGATCCCGTGGCCTAGAAAGTTAATCGCCGGCTCCAATCCCAGACTCCGGAAGTGGCTGAGAAACTTTTCCCAGATGGCACCGGTCCGTTCACCCGGCCGGATGAGCTCCAGCAGGTGATTCTCGGATTCGACCAGTTTCGCCCAGATTGTTCTCTGCTCGTCGGTCGCGTGGCCGACCACCGATGTGCGTGCGATGTCGGACATGTAGCCGTCGATGTTCGCGAAGACGTCAACGCGCATGACGTCACCCGCTCGCAACACACGCTGCGTCGGTGGACAATTGGCAAAGGTGCTGCGCTCACCGGAACCGACAACGATCTTGTCCAGATAATCGACCCCTTTCTTGAGAAGCCGCTCCATGAAGCCGAGGGCCACGTCCATCTCGGTCATCCCCGCGTGCACCGTGGCATAGACTTCTCGATGGGCCTGGTCGACCAATTGCCCGCAGCGCCGCAACTTCTCAATTTCCTCCGGCGTCTTGATCATTCGGAGGTGATCGAAGATCTTCTCGGCATCGACGAAGGTGGCGCGAGGCAGTTCCTTTTCGAGACGAGCGAAGCTGCGGGCCGGAAGGGCGTCGAGTTCGATCCCGACGCGGCCCCCGGCCAGACCAAATTCGCGCAGGCAATCGGCCAGGACGACTACCCCCTCCTGCGCGAACTCATTGTAGGGACGGATGTCGCGGATGCGCGAGCTATTCCGGGCCTCGTTGTGTTCCACCTGGACGACCAGAAAGGCACTGCGGCCGTCGACGGTCACGACCGCGAAGAACTGCCGCTTGCGGATCGGAAGCGTCTGAGACGGAACCTCGTAGCCCACCGTATAGGCGACGTTTTCCGCCGACACGGCGACGAGGGCATCCAGATTTTCGCGGATAGCGGCCTGCCTCTGTGTTTCGAGTACATCGTTTGACATTCGTCTGGCTCCTTTACGTGGCGGAATGAGGGTGTTCTGCCAGCAGGCGGTCGCCAAAGGCAAAGATTGCCGGGGTGCCCCCGGTATGAATAAAGACCACGGTTTGGTCCCGCCGGACCCGGCCCGATCGAATATGATCGATCAGCCCGGCCATGGCTTTGCCGGTGTAGACCGGGTCGAGGATCAGCCCCTCGGTCCGCGCGACCAGCTGGACGGCCGCAATGGCCTCCGGTGTGGGCAACCCGTAGCCCGCGCCGACGTAATCGGCATGGTTCCACACATCGCCGGGTGCGATCGTCAGACCGAGTCCAAGCAGGCGCGCGGCGGCGTTGGCGATGGCGGCGG
>DOUV01000849.1 GCA_003520455.1 Chloroflexota bacterium
CACACCTTGCTCGCTTTCGACGGTGACGGCCGGCCCCTCCTCCTTGACACCGGCCGATCCGAGGCCGCGCCGCTCCCACTGCTCGAGCGAGGCCAGCCCCAGGAATTGGCCTGGTCGCCCGATGGCAGCCACCTCGGGCTGCGTATCGGCAACGAGGTTTGGATCGTCGCCCTCACCCCGCCTTGACAGCCAAACCCGCGTATGGTTCCAGGTGGCAGGTTGGAAGGTTCCCCCGTCGGGGGGCACCCAGGGCGGGAGGTCTTGTCCGCGGGCACCCCGTAGAGTGGAAGGTTGGACGGTGCACAGGTGTTGCATCCGCAACGCCAATCGGCTACCTGCAACCACTGACAGCCTATGCGCCTGCCATTGGGGCCGGGCACCCGGCCGGTGGCCCGCTGCGCCTCCAGAGCGGGGTGAGCCTTTGGTGACCGATGAGGCCGGCCGGCGAGGCGAGGTACGGCGTGCACCTGCACGTCGACGGGTAGAAGCACGGCATTACTCTTGCTTCTCTCAGTGGCGCGCCCCGCACTGAATCTCCACGGACGATGCTTCGGCGAGGGAGTCTCACGGGAGAGTGGACAGTATTCGTCCCCGATTCGTTGACAACTGCCGACGCCTGTGCCGGAGGTACCTTCGATGGAGTCGATGGATGAACCTCTTCATTCATACCCCGACATTGACGGCGCGTTCGTACTTCGGTAGGCTCTGAGCGAGAGGCCTGAGAGGCACTCACGGCTCCCTGTGGTTGAGGGAGCCTCCGGGCTCAGCGTGCGGGTAGCCCAACCACGAAAGGATGACCATGGCTCACACCGAAAATGTGGTCGAGATGAATGCATCCCCCCAGCAGATCTTCGCGCTCGCGGTGGACACCCCGCGCTGGCCCGAGTTTCTCCCTCACTACCGCTGGGTCATTGAACTGGAGCGGAGCGAGCGGCGTCGCATCGTCGAGATGGCGGCTCATCGTGATGGGATTCCGGTCAAGTGGACCTCGGTGCAGGAATGGTTCCCTGAGGAGCACCGCATCACCTTCTACCACATCGGCGGCATCACGAAGGGAATGGATGTCACCTGGTCCATCGAGCCGCAGGCGGACGGCTCGACTCGCGTCCGCATCAGCCACGACTTTGATCTGGGCTGGCCGCTGATCGGCCCACTCGCCAATTGGGTGGCGGGCGAGCTCTTTGTCCGCAACATCGCGCACAAGACCCTCTCCAGGATCAGGCGGATCGTCGAGGTGGATCGTGAGTAACGCTCGCCGGGAGAGCCCGCCACGCGTGGTGGTTACAGGCATTGGGGCGGTGACGCCCATCGGCCAGGGGAAGCAGGGGCTGTGGGACGGTGTGCGGCGGGGAGTTTCGGCCGTGCGCCGGGTGACCTGCTTCGATCCGGCGCCGTTTCGCTCCCAGATTGCCGCCGAGATTCCCGACTTCGAGCCGGAGCAGTGGGTGCCAGCGCGGCGCGCCCGGCGGATGGATCGCTACTCGCTGCTGAGCCTGGCGGCCGCGCGCCAGGCGGTCGAGGATGCGTGCCTGAAGCCCACGCGCAACGGGGCTGAGCGCGTCGGAGTGGCGATTGGTTCGGCCCTGGGTGGTGTCTCCTTCGCTGAGGACGAGCACGAACGCTTTCTGGTGCGCCGCCGTCTGCGCGATGTCAGCCCCTACCTGGCCCTGGCAGTCTTCGGCGGGGCTGGTCCGAGCAACATCGCCATCGCGCTCGGGATTCACGGTCCAACGCTCGGGAATGCCAACTCGTGTGCCAGCGGCACGATCGCCATCGGCGAGGCCTTCGAACTGATCCGGTCCGGACGTGCTGACGTCATGCTTGCTGGAGGGGCCGAGGCGCCGCTCGCGCCGCTGACCTTCGGCGCCTTCGACCTGATCCGGGCGCTCTCGACCCGCAACGACGATCCGGCGCATGCCAGTCGCCCCTTCGACCGCGACCGCGACGGCATGGTCATGGGCGAGGGCGCGGCTATCCTGGTGGTGGAAGCGCTGGACCACGCCCTGGCGCGCGACGCCCCCATCTACGCCGAGCTTGTCGGCTACGGCACGAGCAACGATGCCTACCACATGGTCGAGCCGCGGCCCGATGGTCGCGATGCGGCTCGAGCGATGACCCTGACGCTGGAGCAGGCCGGCTGGCGTCCGGAGGACGTGGACTACATCAACGCCCACGGCAGCTCGACGCCGAAGAACGAAATCAGCGAGCCGCTGGCGATCAAGCGCGCGCTGGGCGAGGCGGCCTATGATGTGCCGGTGAGTGGGACCAAGGGTCTCCACGCTCACGCCCTGGGCGCCAGCGGTGCGATTGAAGCGGCGATCGTCGCGCAAATCTTCGAGCGCGATTGGCTTCCTCCCACCACCAATCTGGAGCATGCCGACAGCGACCTGGCCTACATCAAGGGGGAGGGGCTCAACCGGCGGGTGGACAGAATTCTCAGCAACAGCTTTGGGTTTGGTGGAATCAACGGCGTGCTGGCCTTCCAACGCTTCACCCCTTAGAGCGCCGGTCAAGGCGCCAGACTTCCGAAGTCTGGTAGGGATCGTGCTGGCCCAAAGCACGCTACGACAGGAGTGATCGAGGCGGGCACCGGCTGTGTACAAGACTTCGGAAGTCTTTGCTCCCACCCCCCGTGGGATTCCTTGACCGGTGCTCCAGGGGGTGGGCGAAGTGGCGAAGCCAGCGAATTACCCCTCTGGCTGAGGGCCGAAACCCGCTGACAGGAGTAGGACTGTGCCAGGCTCGCCTGCGAACGCTGATCGCTCTGTTGCACCTGCCACTGATGAACACCTCTTCGGTTGGGATTGTACGCCGGGCATTGTCTCGGTCTGGGCCGATCGTGAGGGCCGGGCCCTCATCTGGCGCCGGGACGGGGAGTGCATAACCTGGACACGGGAGCGATTTCGTCCCTGGCTGTTGAGCACGACCCTGGCGGACCTCGACCATCTCGGGCCGGCACCGGTTCCAGCGCCATCGCCCGGGAGCGAGTCGGCCGCGATCGCTTATCACGAGCTCGATGGCCCACCCGGCAGCTACCGGTATCTCCTCTCAGCGCGGAGTGGCCGGGCGCTGGAGCGCGAGCTGGTGGCCGGCGCCCGGCGTCGCGTTGGCCGGCGGATCACCAGCCTGTACGGCCTGGGTGATTACTATCGCGTTGGCCCCATCGAGCAATACCTGATGCAGACCGGGCGGGTCTATTTTCGAGACCTGGCCTACACCGACTTACACCGCCTGCAGTTCGACCTCGAAACGACCGCACTCGATCCCCGGCGCGGCCGGATCTTCATGGTCGCCGTCCGCGATACGCGTGGGCTCACTGTCACGCTCGAGGCGCCGGGGCCCGACGACGAGCCGCGCCTGATCGCCGACCTCTGTGCCTTGATCCGCGCGCGCGACCCCGATGTGATTGAGAATCACAACCTGTTCGGCTTCGACCTGCCCTTTCTCGAGCAGCGGGCGGCCGCGCTGGGAGTGCCGCTGGCCATCGGCCGGGCGCCAGGGCCGGTGTTGGTGGAACGATACGAGGAGCCCTCGGGGTGGCAGCCAGAAGGCCGGCGCCGGGTACGTTACCGCGTCGCGGGCCGCGAGCTCATCGACACGCTCGACGCCGTGCGCCGCCACGATTTCGTCGCCCGGGATTTGCCCAGCCACCGGCTCAAAGATGTCGCCCGCGCCTTCGGCCTGGCGAGCGCGGATCGCGTGTACCTTGAGGGCGCCGCCCTGTTCGCGACCTACCGGCGCGACCCGGAGGTGGTGCGGCGCTACGCCCAAGACGACGTGGCGGAGGTGGACAGCCTCTCCCAAAGGCTCCTGGGTGCTCCCTTCGCCCTGGCGCGCATGGCGCCGCGTCCCTACGAACGACTGGCGTCGGCGGGTCCGGCGATGGGCATCCTCGAGCCGATGCTGGTCCGGGCCTACCTGCGCGCGGGCGCCGCCTTGCCCGG
>DOUV01000531.1:0-571 GCA_003520455.1 Chloroflexota bacterium
GTCGGCACCCGCGCCGGCTGCCAGCCGCCCTGTGACCGGGCGGGCTCCAGCGACAGCACCGCTCAGTCAATTCGTGGCCCGGTACAACCTTGGCGACCGGGACTACGACGTCAACTTCGTCGTCGAGGCTCCCAACACCGAGTTTCTGGGCGAGTGTGGTGTTGCCGTGAGCGAGGTTCTGGACAACGAGACACCCCAACGGGTCACCGCTCTGGAGATCTGGCTTTTCGACAAAGATGACATCCGTACGGTTACCAAGGTGCTTTTGAGCGCCTATGCCACCTCTGATGAGACCATCCGCAGCCGTCTGGCCCCGAAGGGCGAGTTGGTCGAGGCCCGTGAGGGTGAGACGGTCGAACTCGAAACGGTCTCGCTGCGAGTCCAGGCCCACCTGCGCGAGGTCGCCTATGGGTGGGAGCCAGAATATCCGGAGAAGAGCTACTTCGAGCACGTCGTCATCGAGCTCATACCGATACAGAAAAGCGCGGGTGGCCGCCGCACCATCGAGTTCTAACCCGGCCTCCGAGATCAGATGGCGTCTCTCCCTATCTGTAAAAGTGGCGCGTACGCG
>DOUV01000531.1:613-4900 GCA_003520455.1 Chloroflexota bacterium
TACGCGCCACTTTTACAGAAATATGAACACATCATCCCGAGATCACCATCAGCAATCGCGGAAGGAGTCGACTCCCTCCGCGTTTATTGTGCCGCCCCCTCTCTCAGGCGCCGCCCGTTCCAACTCAAACCTGAAGGCGATCACCCGCCGTCCGAACGACGAAGCCACCTGTTCCCGGTGGCAGCACATGTCACGATCCAGTTGTTGAGCGCTCATCGGGACACGAATCACTCTGGAGCGTTGTGCTACGGGCGTTCCCAGGGATTGAAGAGCTTGTCGTATTCCTGGGTGGCGTACCGATCGGTCATGCCGGCGATGTAATCGGCCACGACGCGGTAGAGATCATCTTTCGCAAGGCGCGCCTGAACGTTGGTTGGCAACTGGGTGGGATTCTGGATGTACGCCCAGAACAGCTCGCGCAGGATGCGTTGGGCCTTGACAGCCATCCGTACCACCCGGTAGTGGCGGTACATATTCTGGAAGAGGAAGTTCTTCAGCTCACGTTCTTGGGCTCGCAACCCCGGCGACAAACTGACCGGCAAGTGCTCACAGCGCCGGACGTCGTCGAGCGTCTGAATGTTGTTGGCCCTGAGATTGTGCGTCGTTTGTTCGATGAGGTCGCTGACGAGCAGGTTGATGAGCTTGCGGATCATCCGGTGGCGGGTCAACTCGCCCCAGGGCGCAGAATCAACCAGGTTGCGGGCTTGTTCCCACAAGGTCAGCCCGGCACGCTCAACCTGCTCGAACGTCAGGATCCCACTGCGGAGACCGTCGTCGAGGTCGTGGGTGCTATAGGCGATCTCATCGCAGTAGTTGACAATCTGGGCCTCCAACGTTGGCTTGAGGATCGGTTCGTACTCCTGAGTCTCGATATCGGCGATGTCGTACTCGCTCTCATGCTTGACGATCCCCTCACGGACCTCGTAGGTCAGATTCAGCCCCCTGAATCCCGGGTAGCGACCCTCCAACTCGGTCACAATTCGCAGCGTCTGCCGGTTGTGGTCGAACCCGCCGTGGCCCTCCATCAACTCGTTGAGCGCCTCCTCGCCGGCGTGACCGAACGGTGTGTGACCGAGGTCGTGCGCGAGGGAGATGGCCTCGGTCAGGTCTTCGTTCAGCCGCAGCGCCCGCGCGATGGTCCGGCCGATCTGCGATGCCTCGATCGTGTGGGTGAGGCGCGTGCGGTAGTAATCACCCTCGTAGTTGACGAAGACCTGCGTCTTGTACTCCAACCGGCGAAAAGCGGTTGTATGGATGATCCGGTCGCGATCTTTCTGAAAGGCCGTTCGGTAGGAATGCTCGTCTTCACGGATATGCCGGCCACGCGACGCGCTGCTGCGCGCTGCGTAGGGAGCGAGCCACTGGTCTTCGAACGCTTCGTATTCTTCTCGCCGAAGCATCTTCCATCTCCATAACTGAACAGTCACGTTTTTCGAGCGGCGTGCGGCTCAAAAGTGTAGCAAAGGGGCGCACGCCTGGCATACCTGCCTTCCCGCGTGTGGGCCAGCTCTTTTGATTGTAGCACGTCTGATACCGCGGGACGAGCGTACTGTGCGACGCACGTTCCGATGTGCGTCGCACTTGACGCCGTTCGTCCGGCAACGGCTCGAAAAGCGTGCCGGTGGGCACCAGGCGGACAACGTGCCATTTTGTCCTATAACTTGCTTCCCCCGAATGCTGTCCTATAATAGCGCTGCCGGCCACACGGCCGGCAAACTCGTGATTGTCGCCCAGAAGCGAGGCGCCCTTGAAGCTTTCCGTCATCATACCGGTGTACAATGAGGAGCCCACGTTGCGGGAGATTATCCGGCGCGTGCGGACCGTCGAGTTAGATGGAATCGAAAAAGAATTGATTGCGGTCGACGACGGCTCGCGGGATCACTCGGCGGGGATCTTGCGGGAGGAGGCGCAGAAGGGCCACGTGCGCGCGTTCTTCCACCCCCAGAATCGTGGTAAGGGCGCAGCGCTGCGCACGGCGCTGGATCACGTCACGGGCGACATTGTTCTTATCCAGGATGCCGATCTTGAGTACGATCCGCGTGAGTATTCCAGGCTGATCGAGCCAATCCTGGATGGGCGAGCCACGGTGGTCTACGGGAGCCGCTTCCTGGGTGGCCCTCGCAAGGCGATGCTCTTCTGGCACATGGTTGGCAATAAGCTGCTCACGCTCGTGACCAACGTGCTCTACGACACGATCCTCTCCGACATGGAGACCTGTTACAAGGTCTTCCGGGCCGAGGTGATCAAACCGCTCTCGATCCGCTCGCGGCGCTTCGAGGTCGAGCCCGAGTTGACGGCCAAGGTGCTCAAGCGCGGCATTCGCATCTACGAGGTGCCCATCAGTTATACCGGCCGCGAATATGAGGAGGGCAAGAAGATCACCTGGAAGGATGGCTTCATTGCGCTCTGGACGTTGGTCAAGTATCGATTCATAGACTGAGGGGACAGAAGGCCCCAATCGAGGAGTCAATCATGCCCGGAACAGCGATTATCGGCGCCCAGTGGGGCGACGAGGGCAAGGGTAAAATCACCCACCTGCTCGCCGCCGGCTCCGACGTCGTCATACGCTACAGCGGCGGCCCCAACGCCGGCCACACCGTCGTTCACAACGGCCAAACCTTCAAGCTCCACCAGATTCCCAGTGGCGTTCTCTACCCGAGCGTGCGTTGCCTGATGGGCAACGGGATGGTCATCGACCCGGCTGAGATGATTGCCGAGATGGACCGGCTGCAGGTGGCCACCGTCGATCTCAGCCGCCTCACCCTGAGCGGCGACGCGCACCTGATCCTGCCCTACCACCGCCAACTCGACCGGGCGCTGGAGGGCGCCCGCGGCAGCGAGGCCATCGGCACTACCGGGCGCGGCATCGGCCCGGCCTACACCGACAAGGTCGCCCGGCGCGGCGTACGCGCGCAAGACCTGCTCCTGCCGGATGGCATGCTTCAGGCGCGGATCTGGCCCGCACTTGAGGTTGCCAATACCTTACTCGTGCACCGGCTCGGAAGCCCGCCGGTCGAACTGGACGAGGTGCTCAGCCTGGCGCGTGGCTGGCGCGAGCGCCTGCGCCCCTTCATCGGTGACACCTTCACGCCGCTCCACCAGGCCCTCGAGGCGAATCAGCGAGTGCTTTTCGAGGGCGCGCAGGGCACCTTGCTCGATATCGACCATGGTACCTATCCCTACGTCACCAGCAGCAGTCCCACCATCGGCGGCGTGCTGAGCGGCAGCGGGGTTGGCCTCAACACCATCCAGCAGGTGATCGGCGTCACCAAAGCGTTTCAAACCCGGGTCGGCGGGGGGCCCATGCCGACAGAGTTGCAGGGTGAAGCCGCCGTCCGGCTGCGGGGCACTGGCACCAACCCCTGGGATGAGTTCGGCACGACGACCGGCCGTCCCCGCCGCGTCGGGTGGCTCGATGCCGTAGCATTGCGCTACAGTGTCCGCCTCAACGGCCTGACGGCCCTCGCACTGACCAAGCTCGACATCCTCTCCGGCCTCAGCGCCATTCCGATCGCCATCGCCTACGAACGTGATGGGCAGACCCTGCGTGACTACCCGGCCCAGCGTGAGGGGCTGGATCGCACCACCGCGGTGTATGAGGCGGGACCAGGATGGCGCGAAGACATCACCGGCGCCCGTACCTGGGATGATCTGCCCCAAGGCGCGCGCGACTACGTCGCCTTCATCGAAGAACTCGCCGGCATTCCGGTGGCCATCATCAGCGTCGGCCCGGCGCCCGAGGCCACGATCCTCTGCCCCTGAATCGCCAGAGCCGAGACGAGGGCCGGCGACCGACCTGGTAGGCCGTCCCCCGCACGCAGAGGCCCCCGATGGGCCGTCTCTACAGAGGGTGGCCTTCTGTGGCGGAGACGGCCGACCGGGGCGTCTGCCTCTCAGGCGGCGGCCTGGGGCGGGGGCAGTCTTCTTTGGCGGGAGACGGCCCACCGGGGCGTCTCTACTTGCCGGTGCTTTCTCGCGGCTGCTATAATTCGTGGCGTGCCATTCTAAGCCAACAGTTCGAGGCTCCGCTGCATTCTCGTGGTACCCACCAAGAATCGAACCGCAAAGAGCGCAGGGGCTTTCTCTTTTGGGCTCGCTGCGCTTCGAAATCCACTTCGAATTTCCGGTCCTGCGTCCCTCATCTGGAAGGTTCGCTGCCACCCGAAAATCCTGCTCACGACCATCCTCGTCGTCGCGGCCGCGGCGGCGCTCTGGCTGCGGCCGGCGCCGTTCCACGAGGACGAGGCAATCTACGCGGCCTGGGCCCTGGCCGTGCGCGGCGACTGG
>DOUV01000497.1 GCA_003520455.1 Chloroflexota bacterium
CCCACAACTCCTGCGTACACCCCGCCCGATACGCACGTTTGACAGTAAGCCTGCTCGTCCCTATAATTACCGTGTATTGAGGTCCGCCCGCGGGCGGACTCTCTTTCTGTTACAAGCCGGTAAAGGCGCCGGCTGGAAAGGTACATTTCCAACCATGCAGTTCAATGTTGCGCAACTCCTGAAGCAGCCCGTTGGAGCGAAGCGCGAGTACGAGCTTGACGAACCCCTCGGCGAATTGGATCCGGATCTGGTACCGGTGGCTCCGATCACAGGGGAGGTCAGGTTCATTCGCACCCGCGACGGCGTCCTCGTAACGGGCCAACTGGCAACAGTGCTGGAGGTGAACTGCAACCGCTGTTTGGAGGCCTTCGATCTGCCCATCTCGATCGAGATCGAGGAAGAGTTCAAGAGCAAGATCGATCTGCGGACAGGCGCGCATTTGCCTGTTACGGACGAGGACGAGGTCGCGACTCTCATCAACGAGCACCACATCATCGATCTACGCGAGGTCGTCCGCCAGGACCTGCTCCTGGCACTGCCGCTGAATCCATTATGTCAAGAGGCGTGTGGGGGCCTCTGCCCAACCTGTGGTGCGAATTTGAACGAAGGACCGTGTGAGTGCGAGCCCGAGACCATCGATCTGCGCTGGAACACGCTGGCCGACCTGTTTGACGAGATGAAGCGCGACGAGGGTGCCTCGTCATCAGAGTGAGCAAGCGGCTCAACCCGTGTTGGGTCGTGATACAGTAAACGGACCACGACCGAATCGTCGGAGTGACGAAAGGAGACCCCTATGGGCGCCGTCCCGAAAAAGAAACTTTCCCGCGCGCGTCGTGATCGCCGCCGCGCCCATTGGCTCAGGCTGGACAGGCTCAACCTGGTGGAATGCCCTCAGTGCCACGAGCTCAAGCGGCCCCATGCGGTCTGCCCGAGTTGTGGAACGTTCCGGGGCGTGCAGTACCTCGAGGTTGAGAAGGGCAGCGCAGGCTAACCGCCTTCCAGCCCGCGAGGCCACGCCGGGTGAGCGGCGGGCCACGTGCGTGATGGTTTGGACCGATTTTGGGAAGCGATCAGGAGACAGGGGCGAGGCTCGAGCGAGTCTCGCCCCTGTGTCGTTTCAGTTCACGCCCCAAAAGCTTTGACGCCTGCAATCGCGGCGTGCTATAATCCAGGCGTCACCCGATTTCGCCTCGACGGCCAGGAGAGTTGCCTTGACTTCGACGCTGCCGCTCAGCACCTTCGTTTTTCCCGGTCAGGGAGCGCAGCAAGTTGGCATGGGCCGGGCTCTCTACGAGGCCCATCCTCTCGCTCGCGAGATCTACGATGAGGCCGATGCCATCCTGGGTTTTCCTCTCTCCCGGCTCTGCTTCGACGGTCCCAAGGCCGACCTTGACGATACCATCAACACCCAGCCAGCCCTCTACGTCACAAGCATCGCTCTGTGGCGAGTGGCCGAGACCGTCGGGGCCGTGTCTGGAACAGCCGCCTACGTTGCGGGGCACAGTCTGGGAGAGTACACCGCCCTGACAGCCGCAGGTGCGTTGCCCTTCGAGGCGGGAGTCCGACTCGTGCGTGCCCGTGGCGAGGCCATGAAAGCTGCGGGTCTGGCGGCTCCCGGTGGGATGGCGGCCGTCCTCGGTGGCGAGGATGAGTTGGTGGCGGCGGTCTGCGCCGAGGTCAGTCGGGAGAACGAGCCCGTTCAGGTTGCCAATTACAATTGTCCCGGTCAGGTCGTCATCAGCGGGGCCAGGCCGGCGGTCGATCGCGCGGTCTCCGCACTCCAGGCGCGGGGCATCAAGCGAGCCATGCCGCTGGATGTCAGCATCGCGGCCCACTCCACGCTGATGGCTCCAGCGGTTGCCTCGTTTGCCAAAGTTGTCAATGCGGCCCCTCTGAGCCCGCCGCTCGTCCCGGTCATCGCCAATCTGACCGCCCGTCCGCTCGAGAGCGTAGAGGACATCCGAGCCGAGTTGATCGGCCAACTTACCGGCTCCGTCCGGTGGACCGCGACGATCGAGTTCTTGATCGCGCACGGGGTGCAAACCTTCATCGAGATTGGTCCCGGCAATATCCTGAACGGTCTCGTGAAGCGGGTTGCTCGGAATAGCACCCGGATCAATCTCTCGTCGTGGTCCGCGATTCAGGAAGCCAGGTCCGAGGCCTCATCATCCGCACCCCATGCTTCGGAGTCTTCCACATGATCGACCTGACCGACAAAGTTGCTCTCGTCACGGGCGCGTCGCGCGGAATCGGCCGGGCAGTCGCTCTGCAGCTCGCCCGGTTGGGGGCGGATGTCGCGCTCAACTACCAGAGCAATACCGAAGGCGCCAACGAGGTGGGCCGCGAAATCGAGCGCCTGGGGCGCCGTGCGATCACCATCCGGGCCGATGTCCGCGACAGCAACGCGGTCGGCACGATGGTCAAAACCGTGGTTGATAGGCTCGGTGGCCTACACATTCTCGTCAACAACGCCGGTCTGACACGCGACAATGTGATGATGCGTATGAAGGAAGAAGATTGGGACCTGGTCCTTGACACGAATCTGAAAGGAACCTTCAACGTCATCAAAGCCGCCCAGCGGCCGATGCTGAAGCAGAAGTACGGCCGGATCATCAACGTGTCCAGCATCGCGGGCGTCTATGGCAACGCCGGTCAGGCCAACTACGCCGCCTCGAAGGCCGGGTTGATCGGCTTGACCAAGACAGTGGCCAAGGAACTTGGCTCACGCAACATCACCTGCAATGCCGTTGCGCCCGGCTACATTCCAACCGATCTGACCGCGTCGCTCCCGGCGGAGTTCATCGAGATGGCCCAGAGACTGACCCCGCTTGGCCGGATGGGCACTGTTGAGGATGTCGCCCAGGCCGTGGCCTTTCTGGCCAGCGATGCTGCCAGTTTCATCACGGCCCAAGTCTTGCAGGTAGACGGAGGAATGGTCTTCTGAGGGGCCGGGGCCGATCAAATCGCTGGACGTGAGGCCTGGCACGAGCACCTATGAAGGAGCCGCGGCCGATGAAAGACGAAGCCGGTGTCGTGAAAGTCGCCCCAGAGGTGCTGGTGACGGTGGCACGCCGCACTGTCCTGGCCGTACCGGGCGTTGCGCATCTGGGGCCGCGGCGTCCCAGCAGCAACCCACTCCGCGTGTTACACTTCGGCGCCAGCGACGACGGGATTGACATCGCTGTCGAGGACAATCGTGTTACCGTTGACTTGAGTGTTGTGGTCGAGCCCAACACAAACATTACGCAGGTAGGCAAGAGTCTCCAGCAGGCCGTCAAGCGGGCCATCGAAGAGATCGTTGGGATGCCGGTGGCGGCCGTGAACATTCACATTGACGATGTCAGCTTCGCCGCCCTGGAGGCGTAGGGGGCCGGTGCGACGCGACACACTTTGAAACGGCGTTGCACCTCTTCGCCGTCCTGGAGGCGTAGGGGGCCGACGTGCCGCAGGAACTTGACAATGCGGGGCGTGTTAAAGCCAGGCGACTGGCCCGGGCGATCGCACTTCAAACGCTCTATGAAATAGACGTTGCCGAACACGACCCCACCGAGGTCATCGAGTACCATATCGCCCAGAGCGATCTCCCGCCCGAGGGGGCGGAGTTCGCTCGCGGGCTGGTACGCGGCGTTCTGGCTCATCAAGACGAGATTGATCGCTACGTGCACCTCATCGCGCCGGAGTGGCCTCTGACTCAGATGGCGCCGGTGGATCGTAATATTCTGCGAATTGCCATCTATGAGCTAAACTACTTCAAGGAGACCCCGCTGAAGGTCGCCATCAACGANNACGAAGCCGTCGAGTTGGCCAAGCGATTCGGCAGCGACAGTTCGCGGCGCTTCGTCAACGGAGCCTTGGGCACCTTCGCCAGCAAGTACCTCGACCGTTAATGGACCCGGTGGACTCGCTGGGCGGCCCAGGACAGAAGGGCCGCCCCTTTTTTACGGCCGTAGAACCGGCCTCCGAAAAGAGTGCATATGGAATTCTTTAACATCGGCCTTGGAGAGATGGTTGTCATCTTCGTGATCGCGCTGATCATCTTCGGCCCTGAGCGCCTTCCCGAGATTGGCCGCCAGGCCGGCAAGATGCTGCGCGAGTTTCGCAAGATGACCTCCGAGGTCACCACCCAAGTCCAGCGTGAGCTCGAGCTCATCGAGGAACCCGTGCGGGAAGTCCAGACCATTGCCACCGACGCCAGCAATCAGGCCAGGCGCGAGGTTGAGCGCCTCCAGGAGCCGGTCAAGGAGGCGCGCGAGACGCTCTCCTCGCTCACCACATTGCCGGAAGAGCCCAAGCCCCGCCCACCGGCGGGCACCGTGCCGGCAC
>DOUV01000652.1 GCA_003520455.1 Chloroflexota bacterium
CGCCTCCAACCCGGGCCAGCGTCTGCTGATCCGCTGGCTGGGGCGCGGGCGAAGGCGCTCGAGGCGGCGCAGGGATTAGAGGTATTCACCATTGAATACCCGCAGGCGGCGCAGGGCGCTGAGTTGTCGGGCGCGGTCGGCGCGCTGAACCGGGCGCAGGCGGCCTTCGAGTCCGCGCGGGGCGATCTGAGCCGGATTGATGCGGCGGCGGTTGACAAGGTCACCGATGATTTCGCCGAAGTGAAAGAAAAGGTGAACGCACACGCGCCGGCCGAAGAGGTGCTGCCACTGGCTGAGGACGCACGCGAGACACTATTGGCATTGGCGAAGCCGTAACGGTCTCGTACTGGTGCGGGCTTCGTATGAGGGAGTTGTGAGCGGGCACGACCGCCCGCTCTTTTTGCGTTTGAAGTCGACAACGCGAGGATGATATAATCCGTGCGCGTGAGAACGGTCGCGCGGAGAATGCTACACGTATGGATATTGGAACGATACTCTACCGCTTCGGTCTGGTCCTGTTCCTGCTGGCGATGAACGGCTTTTTTGTCGCCATTGAGTTCGCGGTTGTGACCGCCCGGCGCGCCAGGATCGAGCAACTTGCCGCCGAGGGCAACCGCGCTGCAGCCATCGTTCGCCCGTGGCTGGACGATCCCGATCACCTCATCGCTGCCTCTCAGCTCGGGATCACGGTCGCCAGCCTGGCACTGGGCTACCTTGGCGAAGCGGCTGTTGCCGCGGTGATCGAGCCCGTGCTGCACAATCTCATCGGCGAGCGGGCTATCGTGGGAGTGGCCCGGAGCCTCCCCTTCTTGATCTCGCTTGTCGTTGTGACGAGTTTCCACGTCGTTCTCGGTGAACAGGCGCCCAAGAGTGCCGCTCTTCGTTTTCCCGAGAGCTTGTTGTTGGTTGCGTCGCGTCCGATGCACCTCTTTACGACAATCTTCCAGCCCTTCATCACGCTTCTAGACAGAGCCGCTGAGTTTGTGCTCCGGCTGGTCGGCATTCAGCCGGTGGCGGGTCACCACGCGATCTTCACGGTGGATGAGATCAAGCGCATTCTTTCCGAGAGTCAGAAGGGCGGAGTGCTCGATGCCGGTGAGCGCGAGATGCTACACAACATCTTCGATTTTGGTGAGACCGTCGCCCGGCAGGTGATGACGCCTCGTACGGAAATCGTCGCCGTTCCGGCCGGCGCGACCCTCGACGATCTGCTCGTCCTGGCGGTCGAGACGCCTCACACGAAATTTCCCGTCTACGAGGGCGATTTAGATCATGTGATCGGGATCATCCATGTGAAAGATCTGATCGCCGTCTTACAGAGGCCGGCCGAGACGCGAACTGGGACCGTCGCGGCGGATGTGACAAGGGATGTTCTGATCGTGCCCGAGACGGTCGGCGTGGAGGAGCTTCTCCAGACCTTCCGCATGCACCGGACTCACCTGGCGATTCTGATAGATGAGTTTGGCGGCACGGCCGGGTTGGTGACGCTCGAGGACCTGCTCGAAGAGATCGTGGGCGATGTCCAGGATCAGTTCGAAGAGGAAGAGCCCGACGTGCGCCCGCTCCCCGATGGCTGTTACCTGGTAAGCGGCCTGATTCCGATCGAGGATTTCAACGCCGAGTTCCACACGTCGGTGGAAGATCCCAATTACGATACCATCGCAGGCTACCTTCTCGGCTCCTTGGGCCGCATGGCACAGGTCGGGGACGTGGTCGTCATCCCCGCGGGGACGCTACGGGTCGAGGCGCTCGATGGCTTGCGGATTGACCGGATCCGCTTCTGCCCTGGCGACCTTCCGGGCGCCAGCGAAGCGGCACCGACCACGGCGAGCGCCGACCGTGAGTTGGACTAGCCGTTTGAACTGTCGAATACTCTGGGTTGTGTTTTCGAGCCTTGGCGTACTCCTGGTCGCTTGCGGCCTGCGCCAGCCAATCCCTCCGGTCGCTGAGGCCGGAGCGCCACTGACGGTGCCTGCCGGCCAGCCGCTCACCCTGGATGGCTCCGGCTCCTTCGATCCCGCGGGCGGCCGGATTGTGAGCTACACCTGGAGTGTCGCCGGGGCCCCGGTTGGCCGCGGGGCCGATCTCAGGCGCATCCTCGGCGGGCCCGGGCCCAATCCCACGCTCACGATAGTCCTGGCGAGCGGCACCGGTGCCGTTGGCGTGTGGACGATCGAACTCGACGTCGCCGATGACGAGGGGCTTCACGCGACGGACGTCGTCACCGTGACAGTCGAGCCTTGACCGGCGATCGCCGCCACGCTCACGGTGGGTGTAGCTGTGTCAGAGGCCATCCTCATTCACTTTCCTGAGCGCGGGCGGCTATCGCCGCGGCTCGTGCAAGACGAACCAGACAACACCACCCGCAGCGGCGAGACCAAAGAGGACCAGGCCACTACTCAGCACCAGCAGGACGATATCAACAGCTGAGCGGGGCGGTGCGACGGGCGCCGGCCGGGATAGGTCGACGGGGGTTGAGGCGGGCAAGGCCTGGCTGAGGGCAATCACCAGTGTTGCGACTGCCCGAGGCGTCACGGTGGGAAGCCGTTGCACGCGATCGGTGTGCGCGGCGGCGCCCGGCGTGGTCAGGGGTGGCCGCGTAGTGGGAGCCGTCAACGTGGGCGTGAGTGACCCGCCCGTGCCCGTACTGCTGGG
>DOUV01000741.1 GCA_003520455.1 Chloroflexota bacterium
CCGCGCGTGTCCGATCCCATCACAACACGGTTGACACAACACTAGCAGTCTACACCATGTCTACAACAAATCAAGACGATACGGGGGTCTGAGTAGGGTGAACGCATCTTATTGGAGCAGGACCGTGAGGAGGTAGTCGTGATCCCAGCCGGCGCGGAGGCGTTTATTCTTGAGGCCGAGGTGGGCAGCGGACTCATGCTTGAGCCGGTTGAGGGCGATGTGGAGGAGGATCGCGAAATCGTGGGGGCGTGCTACTTGCGCAGACGGGAATCGTCCTCGCGGAAGGCAATGGCAAGCACCCAATGGAGGCGATTCTCGATGCCCCAGTGGCCACGAACGGCGGCTGCCAGGGGCTGGGCAGTGTGTGGCAGCGAAGAGAGGAAGAAGCGCGTTTCAACCGAGGTGGCGGGGCCGACGGTACGCTCGGCGGTGACGTTGACGAGGGGGGTCACGCCAGCCCATTTGGCACGGTCGCGCAGCGCAAAGCGGACGTCGGGATCAGCACTGGTCCAGACGCGCCGACGCTCAAAGCGGCCGTGAGGCTTGCTGAAGCTTTCATACGAATCACCGATGACCGGTTGCTAGTTGATCCGCTCGGCAGAGTCAAAGAGCTCTTCACGCTCGTGGGAGCGGGTGGCTTGATTCTCCTTGACGGCCAAGACATCGTTGGCTCCGCCCGCGACAATCGCCGGCGCGATGGCTTTCTGACCGCCCATCGCCTCCACCGTCACGATACAGCCACTGATGTCCAGCAGCTTCAGCCGCGCCGAGATGGCCGGGATTTCGTTGGACTTCTCCGCCACCTTGACGTGGCCCAAGACCAGTTGATTCTCGTTCGCCCAAGCGCTGACCATATGAATGGCGCCGTGGCCCTCCGCCTGGTTGGAGGACGAGCACAGCGTTTTCCCATCGACGGCCACCACCTGCCCCTTGGTGCGGTGGAAGACCGCTTGCACCCACCTGAGAAAACTGGCCTGGAACTGTTCCGGATCCAGCCGCCGAAAGACCCGATTGCAGGTGTCGTGCGACGGTATCCCGTTCGGCAGTTCCAGAAAGGTCGCCACCCACTCCCGTTTGGCCTGCCCGAATGCTGCGATCGCCACCCAGTCGTCGGCTCCACCGCTCACCCCGCCGATCGCTATCACGATGATCTCTATCCGCTTGTGCCGCTTGCTGCGCTGGATCCGCCGGTCTTCCACCGCTCCGAAGTGCTCGATCAGTCCCGCACGACCCTTTGCTTCCATCCTTGGGCTCCTTCCTCTGTTCATCGCGGAGCCCTATACTTCTCCCTCAAGACCCAAGTGGGCTTGACCGACTTCCGGGGGCACGCCTACGAGGCGGGTGACAAGGACATGGTCGTCGTCCTCTTGGCTTGGGCCTACGTCGAACGTCGCTTCGCCAGCGAACGGTCCGCCCAGCTCAAGACCTACGGCGACATCATCCGACGGCATCGGGACGAACAGGCGGTCGACTGGTTGACGGGCGCTGTGCAGCTGTTGCAGGATACCGGCAATATCAGGCAAGTCCGGCAGCGCTTCTTGCGCCTCCCTCCGTCGCCAGCTGAGCGGCGCTCTTCGTCCCACCGCTCAGCTCATGGGTCGGAATCGCCATTCCGGCTCAGCTCTGCTTGTGCGCCTGCCGCCGGGGACCAATCATGCTGACCTTTTCGCATCACGACCACTTTTTCGCCAATGTCCAGTTGACTACTTGAATATTGGCCTTAACCTGGCTTCGATCCGGGTTCACTGGTTGCCTGCATTCGCACCACCCGCTACGATCGGTGAAATCCTCGCCATCTGTCCCCGATGTCTTTGTTCTTGACGACGTTGAAACAGCTGTCCTCGACGAAACAGCCGACGCCTCACTCCGTCTGTTTGCATTCTTTCAGTCGTGGGGCGCCGGCAGCTTCAATGCGCTACTCTGCTTCGGACCAGCGAATGACCCGGTCCTACCGGCCTGCTGGCGCATCATTCCGCACACCTATCTCAATACGGCCGAAAAGCCAGCCAACGCCAACTGCTCTCAGATACCTCCTCCGCGAGCCGGTTTCTAGTATCCTATCAGAAGCGCTGTGCGCTTCTGCACGGCTTTTTTCCTGAGTTCTGCTACCTTAAAATCCACCGCTGGCACCCGCGTGATAATAAATTCAATCGTCCGCTCCGAATACCCTCTTGTACAAATCTGCGCCGTAGCTGGTTTGTGATGGTTCACCTTCGATCAACTTGAAAGTTCTTCTGCCATCTACCTTTCTTTCAGCTCGTAAGAACATGGCGTTTTCCATGCTTCTGGCATAAAACCCGTGCGCAAATTCATATAAATGCGTGACGAAGAAAACTTTGATGCGCTTTTCCAGTAAGGCACTGACGATTTGCCCGGCAATTTCCGAGCCTTCTCTTTCATTGGTCGAAGCAAATGATTCATTGAAAACCAGCATCGAATTTGACGTTATCTTGTTTGCGATGTCACTCATTCTGCTAAGTTCTTCATCCAGTTTTCCGCTTTCCATCGTAACGCCTTCTTCCCGTCTGAAGTGCGAGAAAAGGCCATCACAGACGTTGGCGCAGAACGATTCGGCCGGTACAAACATGCCGCATTGCATCATCAATTGGGATAAACCGATGCTGCGCAAAAAAGTTGATTTGCCACCCTGGTTGGCACCTGTGATGATCACCAGATCCTTGTGGTCAGCAGTCACATCATTACCCACAATTTTTCGTTTCATCGTTAGGGCCAGACAGGCATCATACAATCCCTGAAAGGTATGTCTGCGTTCGTCGGCTGCCACGGGCACGGGAAAAAAGGTTGGCGCTCCCATTTGGGTGAGTTGTTCATATAAATTCAAACAGCCAATATAAAAAGCCAATTCTATCCGCAGCATGTGCAAAAAGCTGTCAATATGATCAGCGGACTGGGCCAGTGCATTGGCCACCAGGTTGATCCCCCTGTCTTTCAGTTCTGACAAAGCCCTGGAACCAGCCTCATCGCGGGGATGGATGCGAAAGGAATAGACCGGGGGTTTCTGGGCAAAGATTCGTTCCATCCAACTCTGATTGTTATCGTGTGATTTACGAAGGATGTAATCGGCGCCTTCATTGCCTTTTCCCAAGGCAGCGCTAAGCAGAACGCCGTCGCTAAATTTCAGTTCACTGAGATGTTTTTGAACAATAGTGAAATAATCGTCATCCAGTTCTTCCTTAATCATCGTGAAAAATTTGGTAAAGCCCGCTGACTCGAATTTGTCGGCGTGTTCAGTAGCGATGTGCTTTAGTTTTTTAAGAAGACCGATAAACATTTGTAACAAATCCATCGCACCGCTCAGTATCCCACTGGGGTACCTGCTGAAAATGCCCCACCAATGTTTTCTTTTATTTGCAATGGCTTCCAGGGGAATACGGTAGATATCCCGGACGATGGCAGAATTCTTCAAGCAATCCTGGAGAATGCTTTGGCGATAGCGGATGGTGTCCAGGTCGGTTGAACCGGACAATATAGCTTTTCTGGCCACTTCAAATAAAAAGTCGTCACCGAGGGCCATGGCATTGAACAGCGTGTTTAATTCCAGGTCTTGTGTCAGCGCCTGTTCATTCGCTGGTAATGGCCGTTGCAGGTCAAAGTCCTGCTTTTCGTACATCAGGAAGGCTTTCATGATTGGATGCGTTCCTTCAATCTGGCGTAAGTCAGGCAATATTTCTCGGCAATGGACATCGCGTAGGCCAGCCCATCCGCGGGTCTTCTCAAGATTTTATAGGTGCGCAGAGCCGGATTTTCCGGGACGACCGTGCTGACCATGCTCACAGTTTTTTCGTTAAAAGAAGCCAGTTCGTCAACGAATGTGACCCAAACGCAGAGTAAATCCAGCTGGATGATTCTCTCCATCATCTTTTTGCTCAGGAAGACCTCGTCTTTCAAGGTCGTAGATGAGAAAATCTCATTCATGATGAGAATGCTGTTAGGAGTGGCCTGGTCTAAAATGGCATGAATTCGGATCAGGTCATCCTGCAATTTGCCGCGCAGATTATGGATGCTTTCTTCCCTTTCAAAATGGGTAAAAAGCCTGTCGTATAGAAAGAGCTGCGCTTCCCGGCCGGGAAAAAAAATGTTTATCATCATGCAAATTGAGCCCACATCTTCATCGAAAATGAGCCCACCAGCGGGTAGACGGCCGAAACCGTCATCATCGAAAATGAGCCCACTTCGTCATGGGTGGGCTCAGCCGGGCCCATCGTGCGATTGAGCGACAGTGCCGCCGAGGCTCGGATCGGAGCGGAGCCGGGGTCGCAGCCGTCGTCGTAGGAGGGGCTGTGGGGAAGTGGATAACCGCCGTCACTTTGGCGGTTATCCACTTCCCCACAGCCCTCCGGGTGTTATGCACGTTCCTCACGTTGTAGCCGCTGCCGGAAGCGATATGACTCCCCGATCAGTTCCAGGATGTGGGCTTTTTGCGTCAGTCGGTCGAGCAGGGCCGCGGTCAGGCGTTCCTGGCCAAAAACCTGGATCCAGTCCGCGAACTTGAGGTTGGAGGTCACGATCACCGCCACGCGTTCGTGAAGTTCGGAATAGAAAGTGAACAGCAACTGAGCCGCCGGCGGCGAGAACGGGATGAAGCCGAGCTCGTCGAGCACCAGCAGGTCGAGCTTGAGTGCCGCCGCACTGAAGCGATTGAGACGATGCTCGTCTTGGGCCTGCTGCAACTCGTTGACCAGCCCGGCGGCTGTCCAGAAGCGCACCCGGCGGCGCTGGCGACAAGCTGCGAGTGCCAACCCGAGCGCCAAATGCGTTTTTCCTAAGCCCGGGTTCCCGATGAAGATCACCGGCTCGTGGCGGGCGATGTAGTCACCGCGGGCCAGGTCCAGGACGTAGGCTTTGTTCAGGTTTGGCACAGCCGAGAAATCGAAATCCGCCAACGCCTTGAGCGCCGGGAAGCGGGCCTGCTTGATGCGCTCGCGCTGGATGGTTTGCTCGCGCTGGCGTACCTCCTGCTCGGCCAAAGCCAGCAGGTAACGCACGTGGTCCTCGTTGTTGCGCGCCGCATCGGCGGCGAAGGCGCGGTAGCTCTTCAGAAAGCCGGGCAGGTGCAACTGCTTGAGATACGATTCGAGCAGGAGGTTGGCTTCCATGGCTTAGCTCCTGCTCAGCAGCGTGTCGTACTGGCCCAGATTGACCGGCGGCTGGCCGATGCCGGCCAGCCGGTCGTGACCGCTCAGATCCAGGGCCGGGGGTTGCTCCTGGCCCGCCGTCAACTGGCGCAGGCAGAGCTGCACGCCGTCCAGATGCACCGCTCCCAGCTTGAGCGCCGTCTCGACGGCCTGGACGATCAGTTCCGAGGGGTGGTCCTTATGCAAGGCCAGGATGTCCAGAAATTCGCGCAGCCCACGCTCATCCGGCCAACGCCGGCGCAGTTCGGCCAGCAGGGTCTCATAGACCGGCGGCCACTCGGCGCGCCAGCGCCGCATGGGCACGGCGTGCTCGAATGCGCCCGGCCGCTGCACCAGGGCCGTCAGGTAGTGCACCGGTTCGATGACGTCCTGCTCCTGGCCGAAGCAGCGCGGGTGTTGAGCGATGATCTCTTCGCCCGCCAGGATCTCGACCCGAAAGGCGTAGGCCCGCACCCGCACCTCTTTACTGACGTGCCCGGGCACCGAGTAGCGATTGGTGTCCAGCGGCACCAGGCCGTAGGGATTGACCGTCGCCAGATGCTCGCGATACGCCTTGTAGTCAGTTGGCGGCCGCTCCAGCATCAAGGGCCGCTCGGTCGCCAGTTTGGCGGCCACGCTTTCCTGGCTCCCGCGCACGCGGCGGTCCAGATCGCGCCGGCACGCCGCGGCCAACAGGTTGTTCAACTCCTCGTAAGCGCCTCCTCTGGGCATGGGGGCCCTGAAATGGCGCTGGCTGAAACCGACATCGCTCTCGACGCCGCCCTTCTCGTGGCCCTGGCCCGGCGTGCAGTAGCGGCTCTCGAACAGGTAGTGGCTGCGAAAGGCCACGAAGGCCACCTGCTCCTGGCGGTTACGTCCGCTCAGGATGCGGTAGACCGCCGTCTTCAGGTTGTCGTACGTGATGCGCTTGGGCACGGCCCCGAAGAAGCGGAACGCCTGGATGTGGCCCTCGAAAAACGCCTCCTGCTTCTGAAAAGGAAAAGCCATCCCGAAGCGGGCATGCGAGTAGTTGAGCCGCATGATGAACAACGGCACCGTCACCCGTTCGCCCGCCAGTTCGACCACCGCTTCGCCCCAATCCACCTGGGCGTCTGCACCCGGATCGAACTCCAACGGCAGGAACACCTGCTTGGCCCGGCTGGCCTGGCGCTTCTGGCCCACGTAGCGGCTGACCGTCACTTCGCTCCCGGTGTAGCCTTCCTTCTGCAACTCCTGGTAGATCTTGCGCGCCGTGTAGCGCTGCTTGCGCGGCATCTGCTGACTCTCGTCCCACAGCGCATCAATCTTCGCTTTCCACGGCCCCAGCACAGGCGCTGGGCGTTCCTGGACCATCCGATATTCCCCAGGGTCCGCGCTCTCGATGGCCCGCCGAATCACGCGCCGGCTGTGGTGCTGCGTTCGGCTAATCTCGCGGATGCTCAACCCGTCCCGAAAGTAGGCGATCCGAATCTTCTCGACGTCTTCCACCTCGATCATCTCCTTGCCTCCGATACCTGCTGGTAGAACGCCCTATGGTACCGGAGATGCTCAAGGTGGGCTCATTTTCGATGAAGATTTTTTGGCCCGGTGGGCTCAGATTCGATGATGATACACAGGGAACGGGGCAGCCTAAGCTGGCCAGGTAATGTAACTGTCCGAAAGTGCGGGCAAAGGTTGTCTTGCCACCCTGGTTCGGTCCGGACACGACCAATATGCGCTCCTGGCCTTTTAGACAAAAGTCATTGCATATGATAGGTGAATTTTCGCTCACGCATTTCGCGGCCAGAGCTAAATCGAAGCCATCGTAATCGTAGATCTCCTTGCTTTGTTGGGATATCTGCGGGTAACAAAATGTCAACCCGGATCGTTTGATTTTTGAGATGTATTCCAGGTAGGCAATGTAAAACTGGATTTCCCGGTCAAAAATACGAATGGTTTCATCTAGAAAATGGCTATGTTGTACGCAAAAATCATCAAGCCTTGCAAAAATTTCCGGATGCAATTTGGCCACCAGATTCAGTATTTGCGCCTCGACATGGTTCATGCCAGACGCAGCAGCAAGCTTTAGCCTGTAATCTTTCACCGCGCCCTGCTTGAATTTCTCGAATGTTTTCTCGACCTCTACACTGTAATCAATTTCAGCTTCGTATTTGCGAACTTTGACGGTGCTGTCCTTGATAATCACGCAATATTTTATGGTGGATAGACCAGCTTTGATCTTTTTCGCTTCTGCCAGTAGCGATGTAAAACCGCTGGAGTTGGCATAGTTTGTCAAATATTCACGGACAGCTAAAAGGCCACGTGATTGTAAATTGGCATGATTCAAATCATCTACCAGGCAAGTAACGGCGCTGCAATAGGTTTGTACCGCCTCTAAAAACCATCCCTCCTTATGGTATTGGTAGTAAAGCTTATCTACTAAGGCGAGATAGCGGCGCACAACGCTCATTTCTTCCGCAAAGGTGTCCACCTTCTTTTTGAGCGTTTCGTTTTCAAGATCCCGCGCAATTTCCTGGCGGTATTGGATTGCCTTGACCTGGCTCAAGGGAGTGTAAAAAAACGGTTCTAGATTGTATTCCTGCTTGGTGGACGTGATAGCGGCGATAACCTGATCAAGGTTCAAATCGACAAAAAAACCGAGCGCTTTAACGGTTTCTTCTTTGATGCTGCCTTCACTGTTTTCAAACAGGATGCTACAGAAAGTCATAAGAAAAACACCTTTTCATCGCGTTACACTTCATTCATCAGGACACACGGCGGGCTGGCCCGGCCGAGCAATCCAACCAGACGGCCATTCTCATCAACCCCCGGCGCGGCGTCCATAGCGCGTCTCTCACGCAGGCGGCCCAGTATCTCAACAGCAATCACGGTGCGAGTCGGCTCAGGTGGCTGATAGCGTCATGAGTCAGTCAGTAAATTGTTCGCCCGTTTCATCCAGCGAAGCACCACAGGTCGTGCAAGCATTGGCTTCGTAGGCGTTCTCCACCCAGCAGTAGGGTCAGTAGCAAATCATCACAGTAATTCCTTCTCATCACTCGCCTGGGCGGCCTGACTCAGTTCGTCCGGAGAAAAATCGGCCATTGCCTCATCGTGCCTGTTTTCTGTTCGCTGGTTCAGACAATAAAAAAGCCTCTACCAACGACATGGTTCGTTGGTAGAGGCTATCAGCCGGACAATCCGGCAATTGTCTCAGAATGGTGAGCTGGTGAGCCTCATCACCTGTTGATTTGTTTTTGAATTGTACCAGAGCGAGTCAGGCTCTGGCAAATTAAGGATACAGGCCGTGAGCGCCCACAAAAGTCCATAGAGCGAAGTCCACTGAAAGGCGTCACTGGCGGTGTAGGCAATCACGTCGAATGCAGGTGGGCGACCAATGGCCGCCAAGCGGTTAGGTGGCGCTGACCTCATTGGATCGACAACCAGAACTCCGTCGCCGAGTCGCACGACCAGATTCGGGGGCTGTGTGACAACGGCCGAAGGGGCGGCCTCGAGTACACGCGCTATGAGCCTTTCTAGGATCCCCATCAAGCGAATGAAGATTTCCTCCTCGTTCGCTCTCAGCGAATTGAGGATGACTGACTGGCCTCGTGTGTTCACGACCAACGTGGCGTCGCCGGCAAATTGGATGGTTGGCACATTTGGCTGTCGTTACGCATGGGTCAATCCTCCGGTAGGCTCTCGCCGATCAGGCGCTCGACCTGCTTGCGGGTCATCGGGCGCGACTCAGGGTCCGCAGTGAACTGGCCGCCGTCCCAGGCAAGCTGAATCAAGTCATAGCTTGCATTGGCTCCACCTGCCTCGCCCGGCGTATGTTCGATCCATGTGGTTCGCGCCGTGTCCAGCTTGTATTGCCGGACGACTGCAGTCGTGATTGCCACAATTGCACTGGTGACACTCATGCCGGGGTTGTTCCTGGCCTCACTCAAGATGACCACGTTTTTGCGGGTAGTCTTGTAGATCCGGACGCGACAGTGCGCCGTGACGCCGCCTATAGGATCTCTGTAGCGAAAGATGGTGTCCAGGGCCAGCATAGATTCGTGCACCTTCTCAAGTCGTTGACTGACGACAAGGCGACGGGTCAAGGTGTAGGCTGCTTTGTGGGGACTCGATCCAGCGGGCGGCTTGTACGGTGACGCTGGGATGATTCGACGACCCGTCGAGACGTTGCCAGCACCTCTTTGGCGAGCGCACACAAGCTTGTCGAGGTGTCTCGACAGCTTGGTCCTCTTACGTCGTCGCGCCCACTCTTGTGCAATCGGTGCCAGCAGTCATGTCCCCACCTGTACTTTTGTTCATTACAGGCCGAGCATAGATAGAACAGGACGTATTGATATGCCTCGCTCGTTGCAAGAGTCGTTCGGTACTACTGGGCGCCCTCGCCTTTTGAGATGGAAGTCCCGCAGCCATGACACCTCGCCGCGCGTCGATTCGACTTGCCGGGCGGTCCCCGCTTGATTGATACTCTCCCGAGGTGAATTGTCGTGGGCCAGATTTTCGTTAACGAGACGTCGATAATACAAGATCGCCTCCCATCACGAGGACCGGGGAGTACGCTCTAGAACAGATCTCAATCGTTCCCGTTACCAGCCTGTAGCGCGCTCTCCGTGTGACGCGCAAGCCAGTGTCGTAACTGCTCCGCTTCTATTCCCTCAAAGTGTAATGAGAGAATCTGACCTCCATGTGGAGCGGCAAACGCAACGTACAAGCCGCTCGCTTCAGAGGTTACGTAGGCAACTAAGTCCATGTTGATCGTCTTGTTCCCAACTTGAATGAGTTTCACTATCATGCTCCTGTAGAAATCGCCTGGCGACAATCATTGGAACAGAAACCGGCACAAGGGCTATCGTCAACTCCAATTCATGTGTTGGATGCGGCGCGGAGCAACTCCCTGGCAGATCTGCGCATTTCTGCGGCAATTTCTCGTTGCTTCTGTGCCGCTTGCCGTAGCGCCTCGGCTGCTACCATGTCCACCGTAGACTACTCCAGTAGTAGCTGCGCCCGGCGCTCGAAACACCAATCGGCGAAGGCTTTTGCGACCCACTTGCGCATCCGCCCAGCGGCTTGGTGAAAGACGCAGAGGTCGCCCAGCCGTTTGACCGCATCCAGCATCTCGATGCCGTCCAGATGCCCATCGGCGTCGGAGTCGGCAGCGATTCCCTCAGCCAGGTGTTCAATGGTAATTGTGGTCTCGTGGAACCGAGTCGACAAAGAACGTGAAATCCCAGGGCATCATCACAGCATCGCACTGCTCGGGTCGGTTGGGGTTCCAGGGGATGTCGTAGATGACGGGAATGTGACAGACCTGGAGGTTGATGCCCTCGCCGGCGGCCTCGGTCGCTCCCAGGATTTGGATGGCCCCCTCTCGGAACTACTGCTGAAAGGTGAGGTTGGCCGGACAGAGGATCAGGATCCACTCGACCAACCCGCATAGCCTTTAGCTCGCGGATCAGCAGGCCGGCCATGATAGTCTTGCCAGCGCTGGCACCGTCCACCAAGAGGAAGCGCACCCGCGCCAGCTTGAGATTGTGGTCATAGACCGCGGGGAGCTGGTGCGTTAGCGGATCTACACGCGAGATGGGAAGCGCAAAGTAGGGGTCGAACTCGTAGGTGATGCCGAGTGCGTAGGCCAGAAGCCTCAGGCGCAGGAGTTTGCCGTCGCCTGCGTGCGTAGGTGGCCGCTGTTTTGATGATGGTCAGCGTCTTGAGGTCGCCGGCTGTAAGCGTGACGTTGCGGAAGCGCTCCGACTGTGTCCCGACAAGACCGGCGACCCATGTTTCCTGGCCGATCAACCGGACCGTCTCGACACGCATCGGCTCGCTGAAGAGCGGGTTCTTCAGGATCTGGCCGATAGCGATGGGTGTGTTGGTGTTCATAAGGCAGTGGCATTCTCGCCGGGCCATTTCGTGGGCTGGCCACTGGGCCGAGTACGATCTCGTTCCTGGAGATACGACCCTCTCTCGCCTCTCACTCTGCTCCTCGCAGCTTTGGTGTAACGCCTCGGATGCTGAGGTCTCGTGACCAGGAGTCTAAGGGATTGGCGGGCGAGGGTTCTTCGCCTCGCCGCTCAGAACGCAGGAGTGCTTCAAGCTCGGTGCCGAAGAAGTCGGCCTACTAAGTCAGGGTGCATTCGCAGGAGTGCGGCAACCTCTTCCACCGTCATAAGGTCTTCGGGTTACACAGATTCACTCCTTTCGTTCGTACACACCAGTCTATACCATTCCCACGACAAATCAAGCCGATACAGGGGTTTACGTCACACTTTTAGATGAGCCGGGTCGGCGGCAGTACGAACATGCTGGCGACCAAGGAGTTGACGCCGCCAAGCAAGAGCGTGATAGGCTGGAACAGGCCGTGAGCGCCCCCAAAAGTCCATAGAGCGAAGTCCACTGAAAGGTGTCAATGGCGGTAGAAGTCTGGGAGCCCTTACTCCCGGGGATCACTTCCGCTTCCGCTCTCGCCGCCGCTCCAGATCATCCAGCGCCTCCGACGGAGAGCGTCCATAGGTGTCGAGCTGATCGCGCAGCACCGCCGTCCGAGTATGCGCATACACCTTACGCGTCGTAGAAATATCCTGGTGGCCCAAATAGGCCTGTACCGACTCCAGCGGCATGCCCTCGTTGAGGAGTTGGGTCGCGCGGAAGTGGCGGAAGGAGTGGGGCGAGGTGCTGTCATGCAGCCCAAGCGCTCGCGCCGCCTCCTTGACCACCGTCCATAGCGTCCCACGGCCCAGAGGTTGGCCATGACCCCGGCCGTGGGAGATGAAAAGTCCCTCGTAACGATCGTTGCGCGCATCAATGTAGGCCCGGATCGCACGCATCGCGTCGGGGGTCAGCAGGATCACCCGTGCCTGGCCACCCTTACCGACCAGGTGCACCTCGTCGACCCGTCCGTCCAACACCATCTCGCGCGTCAGGCTGGCGACCTCGCTCACCCGACCACCCGAGGCGTAGAGTGTGTGCACGATCGCCCGGGCGCGCAGGATCTTGAGCCGCGCAAGTTGGCCCTGCGGATCGTCGCCCTGGGGGAGGGGCAACTTGTCATAATAAGTAACCACCAGCGGAAGCTCGGGATCAACCCGGCGGTGCTTGTAGGGTGCGGACCGCTTCCGTCCCTGGGCAGCTTTAAGGCGGCTTTGCGCTTTGCCGAGTTGAAAATCACGATCCAGCAGGTCCTTCGCATCCAGCCAGACGAGGAATCGCTGCATCGCAGACAGGTAGGTGCGCACAGTCTGCTGGCTCTTGTAGTGCCCGCTCAGCCAGATATAGAACTCTTCCAGAATATCATGCTGCAGGTGCGCGATAGGGAAGGGGGCTCCATCGCCCTTCGTGGAGCCCTGCTCAGCACCGTATTCGGCATAGTTCGTCTCCGTGAGAAAGCGCTGGAGCGCCACGAGCGCCCAGCGGTAGGTCTCGGCCGTGCGGGGGGTCTGGATGGTTGACAGGAACTGCTCACGCGCACTCTCAAGTGTCAGCGATTGGTCTGTATCGGCCATCAACCTGTGTCCTCTTTCGGCGGTTTTTGAACTTAATACGGATTAGGTTTAAAAGATATAGAATCACAGAAACAGGTCGATGTCAAGCACCGGCTGCTTCTCGTCAGCCTCAGTGCAGCCCGACCAGACTGTCCGGGCCCGGCGTGACGCTCCCCAAAGTTCTGACTTCACGAGCGGCTAGCAAATTCGCGGCAACGGGTCACCGACAAGCATGTCGAGCACGCGCGTGCCCCCGATGTCAGTCCGAAGGAAGACCATTCCCGGCGGTTCTGACCGCACCTCGCCGATAATAGCCGCCTCACGAGCAAGTGGATGGGCACGCATAGCAGCCAGCGCGGTCGCAGCGTCGTCCGGCGCAACGACCGCGAGCAGCTTACCCTCGTTGGCAATAGTGAGCGGATCGAGCCCAAGGATCTCACAGGCGCCCCGCACATCGCGCCGCACGGGCACCGCCCGCTCGTCAAGTGCCACAGCCACCTCCGATGCCAGCGCGATCTCATTCAGAGCGGTCGCTACCCCGCCACGGGTTGGATCTTTCAGACAATGGACCCCCTCCCCCACCGCAGCCAGCACATCCGCCACGAGCGTGTGAAGGGGCGCCGAATCGCTGTTCACATCGGTCTCAATGTCGAGCGCCTCGCGGGCCATCATAATCGCAATCCCATGATCACCAACCGGGCCACTGAGTAGGACCTTATCCCCCGGCCGGGCACAGGTCTGGCCGAGGGGCCAGGTCGCTCGAACGACCCCCACGCCAGCAGTGTTGATGAACAGACCATCGGCCTTGCCGCGCTGGACCACCTTGGTATCACCGGTGACGATTGCAATACCAGCCTCGGCAGCGGCAGTAGCCATGGATTCAACAATACGGCGCAGGTCGGCGACGGGAAAGCCCTCCTCTAGAATAAAACCGGCCGAGAGGTAGAGCGGCTGGGCCCCGGCCATCGCCAGGTCGTTGATGGTGCCGTGGACGGCGAGCGCCCCAATGTTGCCACCGGGAAAGAATAGCGGACTCACCACGTAGGTATCGGTGGTGAAGGCCAGGCGCCCGCCGGCGTCGAAAATGGCAGCATCATCCATGGGATCAAGCAGCGGGTTGGCGAAGGCGGGCGCAAAGATTCCCTCGATCAGGTTATGAGTCGCCTTGCCACCGCTGCCATGGCTGAGCGTGATCCGCTCGTCGCGCAGGTAGAACTTCCGGCGGCGGGCCAGGCGGACCCGCTCGATCTTGCCGAGGACAGAGTGGACATCAGTTTCCATCTGAGTCCGCCAGGCGCTTAAAGTAGAAGTAGACGAACGGCGAATCGGTGAAGATGGCGGTAAGCTCCCATCCATCGGCTCCCAGGGCGTTGAGCTCCGCTTCGGTGGGGGCATCCTCTTTTGCTAAGTTGCGCGCAAGTTGCTTGTACGCCCAGACGAGCTCGTCTCTGACGTAGACGATCGGCGGCTGAACTGGCTCACGCAGAGGCGGGTCGAGATAACCCAAGTAGCCGAGAGAACGATTCATGAGACAACCTCCGATTCCAAAATTCGAAGCCGATGACGCTCGGCTGCCATCGAATAGCGACCGTAGTTAAAGTAGGCCGCACAGGCTCCCTCGGACGAGACCATACAGGTACCAATCGGCGTTTCCGGCGTACAGGCCGTTCCGAAGACCTTGCACTCCCAGGGCTTGATGACCCCTTTGAGGACCTCCCCGCACTGGCAGGCCTTGGGGTCAGCAACCCGAATCCCCGGCACTGCAAAGCGCAACTCAGCATCCCACTCGGCAAACTCAGGGCGGAGTTTGAGGGCACTGTGAGTGATGAAGCCCAGCCCACGCCACTCGAAAAACGGGCGCAGTTCCATCGTGCGCGCCATTGCCTCTAGCGCCTTCACGTTGCCCTCCGAGCGGACGACCCGTGTGTACTGGTTCTCGACTTCGGCCCGCCCCTCATCGATCTGGCTCACAAGCATGTACACGGACTGAATTATGTCGAGCGGTTCGAAGCCGGAGACGACGACCGGCTTGCCGTAGCCCCGGGCGATAAAGGTATAGGGTCGCAGACCAATGACCATACTGACGTGACCCGGGCCAATAAACCCATCCAGCCGCAGGTCCGGTGAATCCAAAATCGCCTTGATAGCGGGGATGATCATCACGTGGTTGCAGAAGACCGAGAAGTTTTTGATCCCCTCAGCCTGCGAGCGCAGGAGCGTCACGGCGGTTGAGGGCGCCGTGGTCTCGAAGCCAATCGCGAAGAAGACAACATCGCGGTCCGGGTACTGACGGGCAAGCTTGAGGGCATCCAGCGGCGAGTACACAAACCGCACATCGGCACCCTCAGCCTTAGCATCCAGCAGGCTGCCCCGGGAGCCCGGCACGCGCATCATATCGCCAAAGGTCGTGAAGATGACGCCATCGGTTCGAGCGATGGCCACGGCATCATCGATGCGACCCATCGGGAGCACACAGACCGGACAGCCAGGTCCGTGGATCAGGTCAATGTTGCCCGGCAGGACGTCCTCGATGCCGTGCTTGTAGATGGTGTGGGTATGACCCCCGCACACCTCCATGATCTTCAAGACCCGGCCTGCACTGAGCTTCTCGATCTCGGCGGCGACACGATGCGCAGCACCCGCATCGCGATACTCATCCACAAATTTCATTGCTTTACCCCTATTACTCGAGCGATGCCCAGATGACCTCCAACAAGGCGTGATAAACAGTGGCCTGCGCCTCCTGGATCCGTGGGATGTTGGCACTCGGTGAAACGATGCAGAAGTCAACCGCCCCCGAGCGGGCTATCTTGCCACCGTCATAACCGGCCAACCCCACGGTCAGCAGGTTCTGCTTTTTAGCCTGCTCGAGAGCCACGAGCACATTGGTCGAATTTCCGCTCGTCGAGACCCCAAAGGCAATATCCCCAGGCCGCCCAAACGCAATCACCTGGCGAGCAAAGATATTGTCGAAACCCACATCATTGCCCACCGCCGTGACCACGGCAATGTCGTTCGTCAGCGCGATGGCAGAGAGTGGCTCGCATCCTGGCAGGGGCGGAGCGAGCAGTTCCGCTACCAGGTCCTGAGCGTCGGTCGTGCTACCACCGTTACCGAAGGCGAAAAGTGTCGCGCCGGCCGCGAAGGCCTCGGCCATCGCCCGTCCCGCTGCGACAATCCGGTCGTGGTTTCGATCCAATGTCGCCCGGCGGAGCGCGACCACCTCGCGGCACTTCTCCAGGGTCGAGTGACGTACCTGCGCCAGCACATCCTCTGCGTTGGCCGTTCCCCCTTCAAAGAGGAACGGGTAAAAGAGGCGGTCGTACTCAGACCCTTCAGATTGCTTCATTATTGGCTTCACCCACCCGGCCAAGAGCCACGCCACCGTGAACCAGGATTATGTCACCAATCCCCGCCCCATCGACCAGGCTGATATCCGCCTCGGTCGTCTGCCCCTCGATCTCCACTACCGCCAGCGCCAGGTCCTGATCGACATGCAGCACTCTTGCCGGGAGAGCATCATCACCGCAGGTGAGGCAGTAACTCTCACCTGTACCGGCTGCTGTTGACCCTGCCGGCCACTGGCAACTCACCCCTGACCACTGACTATTTCCATCGCTTCCAGCACTCATCGTAGCAACCTCTCATGTTCGAAGAAGACGTGCACCAATTCCCACAGAACGTGGTAGAGCGTCTCATGGGTCTCCTGGATGACCAGTGGATCATCGGTCTCCACCACGAAGCAGAAATCAAGGCCTGCCCGCGCCATAGGACCACCATCACCACCGGCGAGCCCTACCGTGAGCAAGCCGAGGCGTTGCGCCTCAGCCAGGGCTTCGACAACGTTCGTACAGCAGCCGTCGGGTGAGAGACCCATCGCAATATCCTGGGGTCGTGCCAGGACGGCAAGCTGGTGCGCGAACGGGACACCCCCTGCACTACCGACACGGAGGCCACTCAGGATGGCACTATCGTTGGTCAGTGCCAGGGCCGGAAGCGCCCGCTTGCCGACAATCACCGGATGGACGAATTCGACCGAGACATGCTGCGCGTCGGTCGCCCAGGCACCATTACCGAAGGCCAGCAGGCGCCCGCCCTGGTGAAAGCGGCGCGCCATCGCCCAGCAGGCCTCTGCAATCCGGCCAGCCTGCTCAGCGAAAAACGCTTCGGGTACAGCCACGCTGCGCTCAAAGCGCGCCGTGACCAACCCCAGCACGTCCACGTTCTTCTGTGTCATCGCCTCACCACCCATCATCACTCGATCTGGCTCTCCGAGAGCATCTTGAGCTCGTCGGTATAAACCTCACCCATCGCACGCAACAGAGCCAACGTCTCCTGAGCCTCGCGCTCGTCGATCTTACTCATGGCAAAGCCAACATGAATCAAGACCCAATCGCCGGGCGCGATGCCGTCCGGCCGCACCAGGGCAACATTCACATTGCGCTTGACCCCAGAAACATCAACCTTGGCAATATTGTTCGCCTCGTCTACAAATCCGACAATCTGGCCCGGGATACCAAGACACATAGGTGACTCCTTTGAATCGGTGTCCGCAACTCAGGCGACAATCTGCCGCGGACGACCGATAACTAACGGAGGCGAGCCGCCGCTACCGCTGCCTGCCCCAAGCTCAGGCCCCCATCGTTGGGCGGGATGCGCCGGTTGATATAGACCTCGAACCCCAGCGTCTCCAGGCGGGCGAGCAGGCGTTCAAGCAGCAACCGGTTCTGAAAAACCCCACCGCTGAGGGCCACAACGTTGAGCCTGGTTTGCTCCCGCACGCGCACGCAGGCCTTCGCCAGCATTTCAGCGACTGAGGCGTGGAAGCGATGGGCGATGGACGTAATCGGAACGCCAGACTGCAGATCCTGCACAATCGCGCGGATGAGCGGTGCGACGTCCAGTTGAGCCGGCCGGCTATCACCGATTGTGAAGGGGTAGAGATGATCCGGCGGATCGTCCCTGCTGGACTTGCCGGCGTGCATCTCGAGCTCAATCGCCGCCTGACCTTCGTAGACCACCTCGTCACGTATACGCAGGAGGGCGGCCACTGCGTCGAAGAGCCGTCCGAGGCTGGAGGTCGGCGGACTGTTCAGACCGCGAGCGATCATCTGTTTGAGTGGGCGCCAGCGGACATCAACGGGTGCCTGACCACATGCTCCGACAATGAATGGAATATTCAATTCAAGAAAGGCATCACCAAAGGCCTGCTCGAGGTAGACCGCAGCCATACGCCAGGGCTGCCGGATTGCCTGTGCGCCGCCGGGCAGAGGGGCGTAGGCCAGGTGGGCCACCCGCTCGAACGCAAGCAGGTCAGCGACCAATACCTCACAGCCCCACACTGCTCCGTCGGTACCGTAGCCGCTACCGTCGGCGGCGATGCCGATCACCGGCCCCTCAAGGCCGTGCTCGGCGAGCACACTCGCAATGTGGGCGTGGTGGTGCTGAACGCCGACTTTGTACTCGACGTTGGCATCGAGCGCGTACTGGGTCGCGAGGTAGTCGGGGTGCAAGTCATAGGCAACCGCCTCGGGATAGATATCAAAGAGGCGCTGAAAGTGCTCGATGCCCTCACGAAAAGAGATCAATGTTTCCAGGTTCTCTAGCTCGCCAATGTGATGGCTGACAAAGACCTGCCGGTCCTTTCCCAAACAGAAGGTGTTCTTCAAGTGGCCACCACAGGCCAGCAGCGGCAGCGGGAATGGCCGTGCCAGGACGATCGGCTCGGGAACATACCCCCGTGATCGGCGAAAGAGTTGCTCTCTCTTACCCACGACTCGCGTCACAGAGTCGTCGCAGCGCACGTGGATAAGGCGGTTGTGCACCAGCAGGCCATCCGCGATTGGGCGTAACCGCTCCAGCGCATCCTCGTCGCGATAGGCAATCGGCTCCTCGCTCAGATTACCGCTCGTCATCACCAGCACCGCCGGCGCACCCGGCTCGATGCTCTCGGCAAACGCAGACAGCAGCAGGTGGTGAAGTGGCGTGTACGGCAGCATCACGCCGACCGTGTCGTACAACGGCGCGACGCCCGGTACAACCGGACAGCCAGGCCGTTTGTCGAGCAGCACAATCGGACGGCGGCGCGACTGCAACAGATCAGCCTCGGTCGGGCTAACCTCGCCAAGTTTCTGAGCTGTGAGCAAGTCGGGGACCATGACAGCGAACGGCTTCGCCTCGCGGTATTTGCATCGGCGCAGGCGATCAACCGCCAGAGTGTTACAAGCGTCGCAGGCCAGGTGGTAGCCGCCCAGTCCCTTGATCGCCAGGACCGCTCCCCCGGCCAGACGGCGGGCCGCCTCAGTGATTGGATCCGGCAGTGGCGCCCGGCCGGTGGAATCAAGCAGACGTACCTGGGGACCACAAACCGGGCAAGCATTGGGCTGAGCGTGAAAGCGGCGGTCGAGCGGGTTATCGTACTCGGCCTGACAGGCGGGGCAGAGTCGGAAGGCCCGCAAGGTGGTCTTCCCGCGGTCGTAGGGGACGTCCTCAACGATGGTGAAACGCGGGCCGCAGTTGGTACAGTTGATGAAGGGATACCGGGAGCGCCGGTCGGCGGGGTCGAAGAGCTCACGGAGACAGTCGTCGCAGGTCGCGACGTCGGGAGAGATGAGCGTGTGGCGCTTGACGCCGGCCTGGCTCGGGGCGATCACGAAGCCGGTGTCACCGCAGGCTGGCAGCGACGCTACGCCGACCGAGTCAATACAGGCCAATGGAGGTGCCTCGGTGCGCAGCGCCGCCTGGAAGGCATCGAGCGCCTCAGGCGTGCCCTCGACCTCGATCGTGACACCGCTGCTGTCATTGCGGACAAACCCGGCCAGCTGGCAACGCAGCGCCAGGCCATAGACAAAGGGCCGAAATCCTACGCCCTGGACAATGCCCTGCACCACGAATCGTCGACGCTCGATAGTTGTGGCGGCATGGTGCGTCAGGCTGAACGTCGCCATCGTAAATATCCCTCGACCACACCGTTTCAACGAACCTCTGTTGGGTAAAGGTAGTTCACATGGAGGGGAGGCGTCAAGTGGGGACGCTTCACACGACGAGACATGCGACGGACACTTCTATTGGGGAAACTCCGAATGCGGATTAGCCGTACGCATCACGGGTACGGAGCGAGCCGATCACTACTTGATACGGCCGAAGAGCCGCATGCCCTCAGGGCCGTACTCCTGCTCGAGCCGCTCAACCTGCTCCACCACAACGTCGTAGATCCGCTGCAGTTCCGCTACTGGATCGGCATGGTCATCCACCTGGAGATTGTGATACCACCGAGGGGTGGGGCTGGCAAGCAGAAGCGCTGTCGACTGCTTGCCTCGCTTGTCCCCGCCGGCTGCCTGGCCAGCCGCCAGGGCTCGCAACAGCCGATCACTCAACTCCAGGCCTGTGTGGTGAGACGCCTCGAAGGGAACCCCGCGTCGGCCAGAAGTTGCTTCGCCTCGGCCGCGTCGAAGCGCTGCTCGCTCTTCTCGTTGATCGCCGTATCGAAGAAAAAGCGCATCTCAGGATTCACAGTTCCAAACGCCGATTGGCCCCGCCCGAAGAGCGCCCGCTTGATGAGATCATCGCGATCGATGGCCTTGGCAATCGCCAGGCGCACCTTGAAGCCTTTCTCCTTTTTCAGGTCCTCAACCGGCTTATTGAAATCGGGGACCATAAAGGGATCACGCCAGGGATTGAGCCACAGGGCCTGAAAGCCCGGCCCGGTGACCTGCGAGACCACCAGGTCGGAGTTAGACTCGAAGCGGTCAATGAGCTCCGGCGCCGGCGGGTTCCCACCGATGAGCTGGATATCTCCGGCTTCGATGGCTACAGCCAATGGCTCCGGCTCGGGGATGGGTGTGAAGGTGATTTTGTCGAGTTTCGGGCGTTCGGGGTCGTAGTAGTCTTCAAGGCGTTCGAGCACGACGCCCTGGCCGAGCGAGTGCTGAGTGACTTTGAAGGGGCCGATCCCGACCGGCGTTAGCCCGTACTGCTCCGGTCCCATCTCCTCCAGGGCCCGCTTGTTGACGATAGTCATCGCGCGGCCACTCGAGCGTTCCAGGGTCTTGACCAGGAGCGAGGCCTGGGGCTTGTTCAGGATGATCTTCACGGTGCGGGGCGCCAGAGGTCGTTCAGACCATCGCCGGCGAGGTTGAACCCCAGGACGGTCAGAGCAATCGCCAGCCCGGGGAAGAGTGCCATCCACCAGGCGACCCGCATGAATTGTTGGGCGTTGTTGAGCATGTAGCCCCAACTGACCTGGTTCGGATCGCCAAGACCGAGAAAGCTCAGGGCGGCCTCGACCAGGATTGCGTTGCCGATGAGCAGCGAGGCGGTGACGACCAGCGAAGGTAAGGAGTTGGGCAGCACATGGCGGAAGAGGATGCGGCCCTCGCGCACCCCAACCGCTCGCGCGGCCACGACAAAGTCCCGCTCGCGGTACGACAAGACCTCGGCACGCAGGATCCGCGCGATCATCGTCCAGGAGGTCAACCCGAGCACGAGGATCACATTGGGCAGGCCGGCACCGAAGAGTGCGACCACGAGCACGGCCAGGAAGAAGCGGGGCATGACCTGGAACAGCTCGGTCAGCCGCATGAGGCCGTCGTCGATCCAGCCACCGACGTAACCCGCTACGCCGCCGATAATTGTTCCGGCCAGGGCCGCGATCCCCGCGACGAGGAGGCCGACGGTGAGTGATGCCTGCGCGCCATAGATCACCTGGCTGAATACATCACGCCCCAGATCATCTGTCCCCATCAAGTGGGCCGCCGACGGTGCCTGCAGCGGGGGACCCGCCGTTTTCAAAGGTGGGTAGGGGGCCAGGAACTCGGCGCCGAGCGCCAGTGCGACCGGCAGGAGCACGAGCAAAAGGCCCAGTACCGCCGTCCGGCGACTGATGATTGACAATTGACCTTCAATCTCCTATCGATACCGAATTCGCGGATCTAGAAACGCGTAGGCCAGGTCCGTGATGAGATTGGCAACCAGCACAGTGACCGAGGTCATGATGAACAGTCCCATCAGGATCGGGAAGTCACGGTTCAGAATGGCGGCCACCATCAGCCGCCCGATTCCCGGCCAGGCAAAGACCGTCTCTGTGAGCACGGTGCCGGCGAAGAGGAAGCCGATTCTCCCGCCGATGACAGTGACCACCGGCAAGAGGGCGTTACGCAGGGCGTGGGTGCGCATCACGCGCCACTCCGGTAAGCCTTTCGCCCGTGCCGTACGGATAAAGTCCTGGTCGAGAACCTCCAGCAAGTTGGTGCGCATCAGACGCGTGATGAGCGCCAACTCCTGGATCGTGAGCGCGGCAACCGGCAAGATCATGTGCCGGGCAACGTCTAGCCCGTAGGCGAGCCCTTCGTAGCGGTGGCGAGCTGTTGTCATGCCTTGGACCGGGAGCCAATCGAGCTTCAGCGCCAGCAGCAGGATCAGCATCTGCGCCAGCCAGAAGACGGGGATCGCGTACCCCGTCAGCGAGAGGGTACTGATGCCGAAGTCGCCCAGAGAGTACGGGTAGCGTGCCGCCAGCACCCCGAGGGCCACACCAATCAGGCTCGACGCAACCAGCGCCGTGCCCATGAGGAGCAGCGTCGCCGGGAGCCGCGAAAGGATCACCTGGACGACCGGTTGCCCGTAGGCGTAGGAAGTACCCAGATCACCCCGCAGGATAGTCGCCAGATAAACCACGAGTTGCTCACCGATCGGCCGGTCGAGGCCGAATTTGGCCCGCATGAAGGCGTAGTAGGACGCATCGCCGTACTCCCCTGCGAGGGCTACGATGGGATCGCCGGGTGCCAGGTGGATCAGGAGGAAGGCGGCCACGGCGATCCCAAGAAGCATCGGTACGAACTGCACCAGGCGGCGCAGCAGGTAGGTGGTCATCCCTGCTGGCAGTTCGCCGTCTCGGCGAAGTGACCCGACCAGGTCTGGAAGCTTCGGCAGTCCACACGGTAGCCGACGGTGAAGTCGGTCTCCACCAGCCACCAGTAAGGGAGGTCCGTCTTCAGGATGCGCTGGATCTCGGCGTAGGCCGTGGCACGCTTCTCTCGATCGGCGGTCGAGGCTGCCTGGTCGAACAACTCGTCGATGTGTGGATTCTTGTAAGCCGCGCCGTTGGAGAACGGAATCGGCCCGATGTTGTCGGAGACATACATCCGGCGCACGCCGATCTCAGGGTCCTGATTGTTGCAGTAGGAGATCAGGTTGGTATCGAAGTCGCGCTTGGTAAAGATGGTTTCGACCGCGGCGTTGCGATCCAGCGGCCGAATCTCTAGATCGATCCCGACTTCGGCCAGGTTCTCCCGCATGACCTCGCTCCATCGGTTGAAGGCGGGGAAATGGACGATGTCGACCTTGAAGCGCGTTCCGTCTGCGCCGCGCGAGTGGCCCGCCTCGTCCAGGAGTTGGTTGGCCTTCTCCGGGCTGTAGTCGTAGCGTGGCTCGGGATCGATGTGGGCCCACGCGATTTGGCTCGAAATCGGCGAGGTGGCCACGCGCCCCTGGCCGAATTGCACCTGTTCCAGTAATTGCTCGCGGTTGATCGCGTGGGCGAAGGCCTGGCGAACCTGTAGATCCTGAAAGATCGGTCGCTCCAGGTTGAAGGTGAGCGTCATGATGCAGTAGCCGCCTCCAGGGCCGGAGGCCACCTGCTCGAGGGCCATCTCCGGGTTGGCCGAAAGGTGGGCAATATCGGGACCCGGCACACGCCATACGTAGTCCACCTCGCCCTGCTCGAGCGCCGCGAGTTGGGTGCTGTCCTCAGGGATGATACGGAAGACGACCTCGTCCAGGTGTGGCAGCCCGGCCTTGAAGTAGTGCTCATTGCGCGCCAGGCGCACCTCTTCACCCTGGGTGTACGACTCAAACGTGAAGGGCCCGGTGCCGATGGGCTTGAGATTCGCCTCGGCCGTCTGAGGGTCCGTACCCTCGTAGATGTGCTTTGGGAGGATGGGGGCTTCAGTCACGTCCAGGCGCTGCAACAGCGGCGCGTAGGGTTCTTTGAAGCGGAAGACGACGGTGTTCTCATCGGGGGTCTCAATTGTGTCGAGCACATTCTCAAGACCGGCCTTGGTCCGCGAGTGATATTTGAGCAGGACCTCCTCGAAGCTGAACTTCACGTCGGCGGACGTGAACGGTTGGCCGTCGTGCCACTGCACGCCCGGGTGCAGGTGGAAGGTGTAGACACGCCCATCGTCGCCGACGTCCCAGCTATCCGCCAGGTCCGGCACAGGGTTCGCGTTGGCATCCAGGCCGACCAGCCCGTTGAACATCGAGTCGGCGACGACGTGGACGTCGAAGCCAGTGCTGATTCCAGGGTTGAGGGTGCTAGGATCACTGCTGATTGCGACCACGAGCGTCCCACCCGTGGGAGCCATAGCCTGCGGTGTGGCCGTCGCAGCCTCGGTCGGGGTGGCGGCGGTGGCCGCTGTTCTGGTGGGTGCCATCGTCGGTACCGGCGCCTCAGTCGGAGCCGTTGCTG
>DOUV01000457.1 GCA_003520455.1 Chloroflexota bacterium
CAGACCCAGCGCCGCGGTTGTGCCGCTGGGGCCCATGGCGTGTCCCGCGGACAGGGGCCCTACCGCCGCCTCCCCCAGAAGCCCGGCCCCCAGGCCCAACAGGCTGTAAGTCGTGATGCGCCCCAGGTGGGCGAGCACGAGGCGTCCACCCGTCACCCGGCCGCGCCGGTTCAGAAGGAGGACGATTCCACTGCACATGCCGACGCAGTGCCCCAGGCTTCCCGCGAGCCCGAGGAGAAACGCTAGCAGCATTCTTTCCCCTTCCGGCGCAATGATGGCCACTGCAAACAGAAACCACAGCGGTCACCGAGGCCCTGTTCGCGCTGTGCTCGTGGCCTCTGTGCCTCTGTGGCTCAAGCGACTGTCCAGTGGCCGGCCTCGAATGAGAGCCAGCGACCAGGATTAGAACAACAGGCATACGAATACGAGCAGCAGGTAATAGTTCGACACCCAGTAGAGCCGCAGCGCCTGGGAGCGTCCGGGTGTGCGCCACAGGGCCAGAGCGAGCAGCAGCCAGCCGAGGCCGCCGAGCCCGGCGATGACGGCGCCTAACCCCGACAGGGCCAACAACGACGCCAACACAGCCAGCAGCGCATGGATCACGATGTAGGGCGGCGTGGCCTGCGCGCCGATGACGCCGGGCAGCATAGGGAAGCCGGCCCGGCGGTAGCTCTCCTCATGCACCATCGCGTAGGCCCAAAAATGAGCCGGCGTCCAGAAGAAGACCAGGGCCGCCAACGCCAGAGGCATGAGCGGCCAATCAGCCCGCACCGTGGCCCACGCGGCCAGGATCGGACAACTCCCCGCCGCCCCGCCGATCACCACCGCCAGCGGCGTGCGCGGTTTCAGCAGGCAGGTGTAGACCGGGATGTAGATGACCAGGCCGAGCAGAATAAAGGCTGTGGCTCCCACGGGCAGAGTCAGCGCGGCCAGAGCCAGGCCGGCCGCACTGAGAAACAGCCCCATGTCAGCGCAATCTCTGCCACCGGGAGGCGGCCGGCGGGGAGCGGCCGTTTCGCCGTGCGAGGCATGCGCCCATCCAGCTCGCGTTCAAGATACTGGTTCAGGGAGGCTGCGCCGGCGGCCGTCAGGCCGCCGGCCAGGATCAAAGGGAGCAATCGCAGCAGCGAAGTCCAGGGGCCGCTCGCCGTCCAGGCCGTCGTTATCGCGGTGAAGAGCAGAAGCCCGGTGACACCCGGCTTGCCCAGGACCAGCAGATCCCGGGCTCCCTGGTACCATCCAGTATTCGTGCGGACTGCGTCACGGCTGAGCATGGCGTGCCTCCTTGCCCGAACGCGCTACCGGACCATCCAGCGGCCGCCCAGCAGCCACCAGTTGGCGAAATAGTAGGTGGCGAAGTACATCAGGAAGATCAAGACGATGACGAACGTGCCCTTCGGTTCCGGGTGCGCCTCGTCCTTGTGGGCGACCGCGGCCCCGGCCAGATTCGCCGGAGCGGCGACCAGTGTCACCGCGCGGGCCTCGACCTGCTTTCCGTTCAGGATCGATGCCAGGACAACGGTCACGAACATGACACCGCCGACGATGGCAATCAGGGCGCCGATGCCAAAGATCCCCAGAGTCAGGTGCACGGTGCCCGGCAGGGTGGCCGGGAACGCCGCCTGGGCAAAGGTCACGTCCCAGTGCCGGCGCGACACGCCCTGGATCCCGCTCGCGATCATGCCCACCGAGACCAGGGTCATGCCCAACCCGTAGACGTACGGCTGCCAGATAGCCCACCGCTTCAGTTTGAGCTCGCGGCGGAAGATGAGGGGAATGACGTAATACGTGAGCCCCATGAAGGCGAGGGTCGTCCCGCCCACCACTGTGGCGTGGAAATGGCCGGGCAAGCGCAGGGTGTTGTGAACCACCATATTGAGCTGCTCGGTCCCGATCGTCACGCCCGTCACGCCGCCGATCCACCCGAAGATGAACATGGAGATCACCAGCGACGAGAAGCCCGGCTCGCGCCATGGGGCTTTGCGGAGCCACCCCAGGAGGCCCTAGACCCGCACGCGAACGCTTCGGGGAATGGAGGCATGAAGCGTGAGACGTGATGACGCCGGGAGGTGGGTCCGTGCGCGCTCCAGGCAAAGCTGTTTGAGTGGCCGATGGAAGGTTCGGCAACCCGGCCGAGCGTCGCCGGCGCGAAAGACCGTGCGCCGGCTGATCAAGCCTGGCACCGGGCGGCCGGCCGGCGGGCGCTTCTGCCGGCATCCGCCATCGCAGAAGAGAGTGGCTCGGCCAAGGGGTGCGGGCACCGCCCGGGGAAAAGTTGACGAGCAACGCGAGCGCCGCTACGATCGAGTGTCAGGGACCCGCCGAACGAGTAGGAGGCCGAAGAGATGGCTGTGGCCATCGAGCGAGGTCGCCCTGATCGGGGCCGACGCGACCCTGTGATCGGCCCGCCGGCGAACCGGGCCGGCGGCTCCGACCGGAGGGCACCCAGTCGCCGATCTGTTGGAACTGGAGCGGCGGCCTTCAACAAGCAAGATGGAGACCTGGTAGCGCATGACCACTCAGACCCTCTTCCGTCCAAGCGCACCGGCTCGTAGCCGCGGCGCACGATGGATCAGTAATGCCACCACCGCCCTGATCGGCCTGATTGGGGTTGCCGCCTTCCTCTACCCGTTCTTTCTGCCTGGTTTCCAGCAGCGTGGTGAGTTGGCCGCCCACGCCGACGACGCCCTCCTCATCTTCGCCGCACTGATCGTTCTCTCATTGACCGTGATCTTCGCCGAGCTGGAGAGTGGGAGCGTTGGCGGCGCCAGCTCTAAAACGGTCGCCGTCTTGGGTGTGTTGACCGCCATCAACGCGACGCTCCGCCTGGTGGACGTGGGCACCGCCGCGCTGAACCTGGGCGGGGTCTCCCCGATCTTTTTCCTGGTGATCCTCTGCGGCTACGTCTACGGCGGCCGCTTCGGTTTCCTCTTGGGAGCGCTGACGATGGCGGTGGGCGCGATCTTGACGGGGGGCGTCGGTCCCTGGTTACCCTACCAGATGTTCGGCGTCGGATGGGTCGGCCTGACGGCCGGCTGGCTGCCGTCCAGCCGCCTGCGCGGCCCGCGCCGCCTGAAGGCTCGAGGCCAACTCACTCTCGAGATCGCCGTGCTGGCGGCCTTCGGCTTCACCTGGGGGTTGCTCTACGGGGCGATCCTCAACCTCTATTTCTGGCCCTACGCGGTTGGCAGCGCTGGCTACTGGGCGCCGGGCATGAGCTGGCACCAGGTCCTGGTCCAGTACACCCTCTTCTATGCCACGACCTCGCTCTGGTGGGACCTGGTCCGCGCGGTCGGCAATGCCGCGCTCATCCTGCTTTTCGGCGCGGCTGTGCTTAAGGTCCTGCGCCGCTTCCAGCGCCGTTTCTCCTTCGAGACGATTTGATGGACAGGCGGAGGAGCGCACGACCGTGTGCGCTCCCGATCACTGACGGCGACGACCGGCTGCCAGCCCATGCACGTTGACTTTCTTACGCTGGCGTGTCTCCGCGACGACCTGGATGCGCTGGTGGGGGGGCGCGCCCAACGGGTGGTCCTCCCCGACGACCTCTCGGTGGGAATCGAGCTGTACGCTCGCGAGGTCGGCCGTCGCTTTCTCTTGCTCTCGGCCCACCCCCAGTCGGCCCGCGCTCTGCTGACCGAGGAGAAGTTGCGCCGTGGCGTCGAGAAGGAGAGCCCGCTCCTGCTCCTGCTTCGCAAGTACGTTCGCGGCGGCCACCTGGTGGGCGTCTTTCAGCCCCCCTGGGAGCGCGTGCTCGACCTGCATTTCGAGGGCACCGAGGGCCCGGTCCGCCTGCTGGCTGAGATCATGGGGCGCCACAGCAACGTGGTCCTGGTCGGGCTGGACGGGCGCGTGCTGGAGGCGGTCAAGCGGATCGGACCGGAAATCAATCGCTACCGGGTGACGCTCCCGGGGAAGCCCTATGTCCCGCCGCCGCCCCAGGCGAACAAGCGTATCCCCACCGCCCTCGATGCGGCGGGATGGCGTGGCCTGCTCACCGGCGCGGCCCAGGAAGCGCCGCTCGCGACGCTCCTGCTCCACACCCTCGCAGGGACCAGCCCCA
>DOUV01000547.1 GCA_003520455.1 Chloroflexota bacterium
AGACCGCGGCCGCCGGCTGCGAGGAGTGGGAAGGGTCCCAGAGCGGGCGCCAGGATCGGCCGGCCGAAGGTGAAGGCCAGCAAGGCCGCCCCGCTGGTCGTGGAGCGACGGTAGGGCAGGGCCACGACGTCGGCGGCGGCCATGAAGGTCGGCACCTCGTCGTCGGGGATGTAGCGGGGGAGAAAGCGCACGCGGGGATCGCGGGCGGCCAGCGCGGTGAGTTCGGCCGTGTGGGGATCATCGAGGTGCGGCTTCCCGGCAACTACCAGGCACATATCCGGGTCGGCCACCGCGGCGAAGCCCCGCAAGAGCAGGTCGTTGCCCTTGTAGTGCCGCAGGTGGCCCAGGCTTAAGACGATATAGGCCGTCTCGGGCAGGCCCAGGGCGCGCCGAGCCACATTCCGGCTCGGCGGCTCAGGGTACCAACCGTGGTAGGAAAAGTGCGGCGCCTGGTAGAGGCGATCGTGCCGGCCGGTGAGCGCCGTCAGGGTCAGCCGCGCAGTCTCGTCGTGGACGTGGATGGCATCGGCCAGGCGCGCCAGGAGGCGGACGACCGTATCATGGGTGCGGGCCAGGTGGCCCTCATGCGGCTCCGCATTGTGCAGCGTCCACACGAGGCGGGTACCGGCTCGCCTGGCCACGAGGAGGCCGGCCAGAAAGGAAGCCAGCCGCTTCGTACGGGTACGGGATGATGGGTAGGCGTACTGCAATTCCGGCCAGTGCAGGTGGAGAATCGCGGGCCGTGGACCCTGGCAGGCCTCAACCAGCCCAAAGAGGCGGCGCGTCTCGGTGGAAGCCCCCTGGGCGGCGAGCCCCCGGCGGAGCAATTCGACGTAGGGGTTGAGTTCAACCTTCGAGACGAGCAAAACACGCATGGGTCCGGCAGCCCTCAGGCAGGGGGAGGACAAAACGGCATCTTGCCCGCCACGCCGGCTTATGAACCAACCACGGCAGGGCGGCGGCGCGCCTGGAACGTGCGCCAGAGGCCCAGGAGCAGATCGCGGGTCTCTCGGTCGAGGCTGAGGAGCATCGTGCCATAGACGGCGAAGAAACAGACGCCCGCCATGGGTAATGCCGCCGACTTCGGCAAGGGCTGCAGCACGGCGCGGTAGACGATCTTAGCGACGGGCGCTGCCACCAGGCTGAGCGCCAGGGGTGGTCCGATGATCCGCAACCAGTCGCCCCAGGAGGTGGCGGCGATCTTATTCGTCAGGTGAGCCGAGATGAAGAAATCGGCGATCGAGACCGCGGCACTCAAGGCGCTCACGCCGACAATCCCCCAGAACCTGGCGGCCGGATATAGCAAGAGCGCCATCGTCGCCAGCCGCCAGGTGGCGATGCCCATCAACCATTGAGGCTTGCCGCCAGCCTTGAGAATCGAGCCCATGTTCACAGCCACACTGCGCAATAAACCATAGACACCCATCAGTTGTAACGGGAGAATCGCGCCTTCCCAGCGAATGCCGTACGCGTTTCGAATGAAGTCATCGGCAAAGGTGATGATGCAGATACTGACCGGGATCGAGAGCAGCGAGACCAGACGGGTCGTCTTGAGGAAAGCGCGCCGCAAACGCTGGAGATCATCCTGCACAGTGGCAAACGCCGGGAAGGTGACCTGCGCGACGACCTTACTGATCTCGGTGGCTGGCATGTTCGACAGCTTGTAGGCCAGGCCGTAGAGGCCGAGGGCCGCCGCGCCATTGATCCGGGCGACAAAGGCATCGTCAATGTTGGTGATGAAGAACACCAGGATCTGGCTGCCACCGATGTGCTTGGCATAGGCGAACATCTCACGCGCCAGGCCAGGGTCGAGACGAAACGCCGGCCGCCACCTGGTGAAGAACCAGATCACCATGGCCAGGCTCGCCGCTTCGAAGATCCGACCCCACACGATTGACCAGACTCCCACGCCACTGAGCGCCAGGCTGAGCGTCAGCACCGCCCCGCCCACCTGGGTCACGACCTCCGGGATCACCTTGCGCCCGAAGTCAAGCTCCTTCGCCATCATCACGAGGGCAACCTGGCTGATCGAGTCGAGCACCATCGTGAAGGCCAGTACCCTCAGAATCGGGATGACCTGAAGGGCATCGCCAGGCTTACTGCTGAAGAGACGCGCGATGGGGCCGGCCGCCGCGAACGCGATCAGAAAGAGCAACGTGCTGCTCGTTATGATCAACCAGTGCGCCGTGCTCGCCGCCTCTCGCACACGATCCTTGCGGTAGATCAGTGCGGCACCGAACCCGAGTTCCTGGAAGAGCTGGAGCGCGTTGATCGCCAGGTCGGCGATAGCGACCAGGCCGAAGTATTGCGGGGCGAGCAGACGCGCGAGGATCAGGAACTCAAAGAAATTGAGCGCCTTGGTGGCGATGCGCGCGCCTGAGATCCAGGCGACGCCGCGGGCAGTCTTACTGTTGACGTCGGAAGCCATCACGGACCTTTCGCAGGAGGTGCGTCGCACTTGAGGTGCGTCGCACCTCGACTGAGCTTACTGCTGCGAGGTGAAAAGCGCATGAATGCGGCAGCGAGGTTGGTTGAAGGAATTGTCAGGCAGGGCGGCCTGGCGGCGATTCTGACAGTGACCGTCGCGGGCGCGCGGGCCGCCTCTCCAATCACGGGGAACGAGCGCTCCGTCCTTCCCATCTCGCGTTTTCACCGTCGGCGTGGACCGGCCGGGCCAGTATGAACTGGGCGCCCGTTCACTCTACCTTGATGCCGACGAGCACGAAATCACGAGCAAACAGGCCGGGCCAGCGATGGGTCAGCCAGTTGTAGAGCGAGCGCAAGCGATGTTTGCGCACCCACTCGGGGTAGAAGGTCCGCGCCCACAGGCTCGCGGTGCCATCCACGTCGACCACGCGCAGCCCGCGCGCCTCCATCAACGCCCGAGCATCGGGGATGGCGAACATCCGCAGGTGGGTCGAGTCGGTCGGGGAATGGCGCACGATGGGAAAGCGACCGGTGAGGAGCCACCAGCGGCAAATCCAGTGCGCCGCGTTGGGCAGGCAGAGGATGAATTTGCCGCCCGGCCTGAGCACCCGCACGCACTCATCCAGCGCCCACTCGTGACGAAAGCGATGCTCGATGGCGTTGTTGCTGACCACCGTGTCGAAGGTTGCGTCGTCGAACGGCAGGCACTCGCGATTATCGAGCGTCACGAGATCGCATGGAATGCCCCGCTCGCGAGCGCGTTGCACGGCCACCGATGAGAAATCGGTTCCGCGTACCGTGGCCCCCCTGGCCATAAGCTTGGCTGCGAGCACGCCCGGGCCGCAGTCTACCTCCAACACGTTCTCGCCGGCGTGAACCCGGTCCACCAGCACTTGAAGCCGCTCGTGGTCAAATTGATCCTCAACCTCTTCCCAATAGGCATCGTAGTACGCTGCAAAGTCCATAAATTAAGGCTCCAGGAGACTCCCCGATTCTATTGGGGAGGGGAATGGAGGCACGTTGCAAGAGCATTGGCCGAAGGCGACATCGTGAGAACGTTGCTTCTACCCTACGGGGTATCCCCCGCCCCCAGCGTGCCCCTCCG
>DOUV01000455.1:0-324 GCA_003520455.1 Chloroflexota bacterium
GTGGCCTTGCCCGGCTCGGCCCTGGATTTGATCCACGAGGCCGCCGCGCTGGCTGGCCATGCGAATGAGCCGTTGACCGTCGCCACGGTGCGAGCCATCGCCAGCGAGCGGCTCAAAATTCCGCTGCGCCAGTTGGAGCCGGACGAGCGCCAGCGCTTCCTCGGGCTGGCGGATGCCCTCCGCCAGCGCGTGCTTGGTCAGGAGAATGCCGTGCGGGTGCTCAGCGAGAGCCTCCTGCGGGCCGCCGCGGGACTGCGCGATCCACGCCGGCCGGTTGGTAGCTTCCTCTTCCTCGGTCCGACCGGCGTTGGCAAGACCGAGCTG
>DOUV01000455.1:350-5237 GCA_003520455.1 Chloroflexota bacterium
CCGAGCTGGCCAAGACGCTGGCGACCTATCTCTTCGGCAGCCAGGAGGCGCTGATTCGCCTCGATATGAGCGAGTACATGGAGCGCCACCAGGTGGCCCGCTTGATCGGCGCACCACCCGGCTACGTGGGATACGAGAGCGGTGGCCAACTCACCGAGGCCGTCCGCAGGCGCCCCTACAGCGTCGTCCTCTTCGATGAGATCGAAAAGGCCCACGCCGATGTCTTCAACCTCCTGCTGCAGCTCCTCGACGATGGGCGGCTGACAGACGGTCAGGGACGTACGGTCGATTTTTCTAACACGGTCATTATCCTTACCAGCAATCTCGGAAGCCACGTGCTCCAGGCGCTCACCGGTGACCCCGAGGCCCAGCGCACGGCCGCCCTGGAGGCGCTGCACGCCTTCTTCCGCCCGGAATTTCTCAACCGGCTGGACGAGATCGTGATCTTCAACCCGCTTGGCCCGGCCGAGCTACGCCAGATCCTCGACCTGATGCTAAGCGAGGAGGTCAAGCGGGCAGCCGAGCGCGGCGTCCGTCTCCAGATTGACGCGGCCGCCCGTGAGTGGCTTCTGGGGCAGAATACGCGCCCCGAGTGGGGCGCGCGACCCTTGCGCCGCATCATCCAGCGCTGGGTCACCACCCCGCTGGCCCAACAGCTCCTGCAGTCCGAGACCATCAACGAGGTCCGCGTCTCGGCCAATGAGGGTGGCCTGACCTTCACGATCACCGGGCAAGAATCCGAAGCGACAAGCGGCGCATGATGCGCGAGTGATTTCATCGTGCATCACGCATCACGGCCCTTTTGAGAAGACCGTGCGCGGGTCCGTAGTTGGCACCGTCCCCCGTTGCAGGGACGGGGCTCCAGAAGAGGAGGCTCCCCATGGACGAGATTGTCACCATCGCTGCTGTGCAGATGCCGTGGAAGCGAGTGGCCGACCTCACCCAATTTCGCGACGAACTGTACCGGTACTTGCGCCTCGCGAAGGCGAAGGATGCCCGGCTGGTTCTCTTGCCGGAACTGATCGGCACGAGCATCGCCGCAGCGATGTTGACCGAGGAGCAGCAGCAGCGGAAAGCGCGGACCGGCGTGTTCGCCCGACTCAGGAGCGCCCTGGCTGGCCCCGAGCAGACGCGGGTAGCCGACGCTCTCCCTCAGTTCGTCAGCACCGAGAGCCAGGCGCTCCGCGCTGCCTACCTCGATCTGTTCAGTACCGCCGCTCGAGAGCACGCAATCTGGCTGGTTGCCGGCTCTCTCTACCTGCGCGATGCCGGCGGCCCGGTCCGAGCGCTCAGTGGCGTCTTCGATGCTAACGGCAACGTGCACGGCTGGCAGGCCAAGCTCCACCTGGCCGATCACGAGCGCGCGTTGGCGGTGCCCGGTGAGAGTCTGACCGTGTTTGAAGCGCCCTGGGGGCGCTTTGGCGTCCTCCTGGGCAACGACCTGCTCTACCCGGAACTCGGGCGGGCCCTGGCCTATCGCGGAGTAGTCGGCATTGTGAACCCCGCAGCGGCCACCGGGTCTGTGACATGGAAGCGCCTGCGCATTGCCGCGTTAGCCCGCGCGCAGGAAAACCAGGTCTTTGTGACCCAGAGTTTCCTCCTCGGCCCCGACGAGCTCACCGGTGAGAATGGTCTGTTCGTTGGCAGGTCGGCACTGTCGAGCCCCGTCGAACTCTCTCCACGTGGCGATGGGCTTTTGGTTGAGGTCGGTGCAGAGACGGCCGAGGGCGTGATCTCGGGCGAGTGGAACATCGTGGCTTTGCGCCGGCTCTGGCAGGACGCCGACGAGCGACCGCGCGAGGACCTCCGCGGTCCGCTCTTCGCCAAACTCCTCGGTTTCGACTACGAGAGCGGCGCCACCATTGCCGAGCGCACGGCCGCCATCGAAGCCGAGGCAGCCGAGCAAGCCGCCCGCGCCAAACCGCTGATCCTCCAGAGCCCGGCCTGGCCCGAGCGGCCGGTGGTCCCGGCCGAACTTCCCCCGGCCTCACCACCAGACCAGTTTCTCGCTGGCATCGAAGCCGAAGTGGAGGAGGTGGCCGACCTGGAAGGCGCCCGCGAGCTTCTGGAAGGCGTCCAGCCGAGTAGCGAACTCTCGGAGGCGGCGTCCGAGCCGGCACTCGGGGGCGAACTCATCGAAGCGCAGGAGGAGTTGCCTGCCGAGGATGAGTCCTCGCAGGTGCTGGACGAATCGCCTGGTACAGAGGAATCTCCGCAGGCGCCGGACGAACTGCCTGCCGAGGAGAAGCCACCCCCGGTGGACGACGACGAGCCGAGAGCGGCGTGATCTGGCCCGCCTCCCCAGATTCGTCGCTCTCCGGGCGCCGGCCCTTGCGCGTTGACATGACGAAGGTTGCGGGAGGGCCGGGCGCCAACAAAACGCCCACACGCCCCGTCCCGAAGCCGGGACGGGGCGTGCCTCGTTGTTGTCGCAGCGTCGCGCTGAACAGGAGGGCTCCACCCCCTGTTCTACTTCACCGGCAGCAGCGGGCATTGGAAGAAGGGAAGAGGCCCACCTGGGGGAGAACCAGGGGCGATGGTGAGGTGCCCGAGATGGTAGTGAAACAGAATGTCCTGGTACGACTTCAGCACGGGGACGGTACCGTGGGCGTCAAAGCCGGCCTGAGTCCAGGTCACAGTGTGCGTGAACCAGCGGCCGCCGTTATAGTTCGGGTTGCCGGGCGCCGCTTCCGAGACGGGGAGCTGTCCGTTCGGGTTGTTGCTGTTGGTGATGACAAAGAGCTTGTCAAACGACTGGACGTTGTTGTCTGTCGGCGCCTGAAGCGCCGTAGTACCCTTGGTACCCCAGAGTTGGCCGTCGCCCCACACGGCTGGGCCAAAGTTTGGCTGGCCCGGATCGGCCGACGCCGGCACGGCGACGAGGAGAACGAGGGCGAGCGCCAACACAATCACTATCGTCCTTCTTACCATCCTTCCAATCTCCTTTCTGGTAGCACGCATGATGCGTTTTGACGTTGAGCCCATCGTCGGCGACAGAGATTGCGCAAGGCTTACGAAAGTATTATAGAATTCTTACACGCTCGGTGCGGCGGCCACAGGGGTACGCCCCGATGGCCACAACACGCGCGATGAACACCGCTACCTCGCCCGCGCCTTCAGCATCTGCATCCGGCCGCGCTCCCGCATGGGTGAGCGGCGCCTCGATGGCTTGTTGCCCGATTCACACTTCAGGCAAGTGCTGAAGGAAGCGGTGGCCGCGGTGAGATAACCATCTGACTGCTGCGAGCTTGTTGGGAGTTGGATAGACTGGTCGGAGCGATGCATGATCGACGACGGGCAAGCGGAGCAGGCGACACGAAACAGTGAGGGCGTACAATTGAACAATCTGAGAACCTATGGAAACGCCCCGTTCGCGGTTGCCGTCATTCACGGCGGCCCCGGTGCGCCAGGCTCCATGGCGCCGGTAGCGCGGGAACTCTCCTCCCGTCGGGGGGTCTTAGAGCCATTGCAGATGGCTCCCTCCGTTGAGGGGCAACTCCAGGAGTTACAGGCCGTCTTGAAAACGCACGCAGACCTTCCCGTCACCCTGATCGGTTCGTCCTGGGGAGCTATGCTCAGTTTTATTTTCGCCGCCCGCTTCCCGGTACATGTCGCAAAGCTGATCCTCGTCGGGAGTGCGGTCTACGATGAGCAGTACGCTCGCGCAATTCAGGAGACTCGCATCAGCCGGTTGGATGAGGAAGCAAAGCGAGAAGTCCTTTCTCTGCTCACAATCTTGAGTGATCCTGCCGTGAGCGACAAGTGCACTCCTCTGGCCAGACTCGGGGCGTTGTTTACCGAGGCCGACGCCTACAACCCGGTAACCCTCGACACCGAGGTGCTGGAACACCAATACCATCTCAATCAGAATGTCTGGGGAGAAGCTGCAGAACTGAGACGGAGCGGGAAGTTGCTGGAACTCGGCAAACAGATCCAATGTCCGGTGGTGGCGATCCACGGCGACTACGATCCCCATCCGGCCGAAGGCATCCGGAAGCCCCTGGCTCCCATTTTGGGAAACTTTCGGTTTGTCCTGCTCAAGAACTGCGGGCATCTGCCGTGGATTGAAAAGGAAGCCAGGGGCGAGTTCTACCGAGTTCTTGAAGCGGAACTGCGATAGCTGGATGCTCCCTACCAAGACCCGCGCCGACTCACCCTCCAACACCTCGGGCGACCACTCGGAGCGCCGCGGCGCGGCTTGCGGCGATCAAGGACTCGCGGCACCAGCTCAGGCAGCTACTCAAGGCACTCCCACGGTTGCCCTCGAGCGTAGGCACCTTCCGGCCGCAGGGTCCCATTCTCAGTCGCGGTGGCGGCCTGGAAGACCATGACGCCTCGGTGACAGACGGCGACGCAGTGGATCCATACCACCACTGCGTCGCCGTCACGGCGTCCGCCCGACGAGGAGCTTCACCGATAGCTGTGCTTGGACGAGGCCAGGTCAGCCCGATCCCGGCCATTCATCTTGCACTTGAAGTTATCGGCCACGTCGATGCTGCCCTTGACCTTGTACGCCGCCGCCTCAGGGTAGGGGCACAGCGGACGGGTGCGAGTGACCACACCGTCTTCGGCGTGCGAGGCGATGATCTGGTCCGGCGGGATGCCGTGCTCGACCCACTGAACGACCGGCGAGAGCGCATCGAAGGAATCTGTGCCGGCCCCCACGACAGTGGTACATGCCGGGGACCATGAAGAGCCGGTAGAAGTCCTGGGTCTTCTCCAGATTGCTCTGGGCGACTACCCGCCGGTAGTAGTCGATGGTGCCTTGCGGGAAGATGAGCTGGTCGTACGACCCGTGCCAGCCGACGATCTTGCGGCCTCTGGCCTGGAATGCGCTCAGGTCCGGGTTGTCGGTGTCGAGGATATCGGGTGTTGTCCCTCATTCTC
>DOUV01000454.1 GCA_003520455.1 Chloroflexota bacterium
GTAGCACTTTGAGAGTACCCTAAGGGGTCGTCCAAAAATAACTTAGCACGTTGACAACCGAATTCACGGCGGCTCACAACGTGGCTTGATACCGTAGTTCCAGTTGGGACAGACTCTGCGCCGTACCAGGTTCAGGGCTGCCATCTCTTCGTCCGAGACTTTGATGCGTGTCTCATAGATGCGGTCGGTCAGGAAGGACCGGACCTGGAGACCCGTTTCGGTCGTCGTGTCTTGGATATAGCCGGCTATCGTTTCAAGCGAGCGCAACGGTTTCCCAGCCCAGTTGAGGCTGATGTGACTGAATAAGCGATGCTCAATGGGATTCCACTTGGAAGCGCCTGGCGGCTAGTGACAGACGGTGACCGCCAAGTCAAAGGCATCGACCAGCTTGGTTTGAAGTTGCTGCTTCCAAAGACGGGAACGATAGCCATTGCTGCCGCCCCCATCGGCGAGGATCAGGAGTTCTGGTGCGTCAGGATCGAGAGTGACCCCGGTGTTGGCCCACCAGTCGGCAATGGCATCCACGGCGAATTCAGCCGTATCCGCCGAGAGTCCTCCATAGACGTGGCCTGGCTGATGCTGTTCGTCATCGATGCCGTAGGGGACAGCCCGTGCCAGGGCATCGGTGGGAAAGTCGTGCATGTAGACTTGGGGACCTTGTTCACACCAGACCTGTCCGGACTGCTGAAAAGGACCGATGAGTTCTTTCTTCTTGGTATCGACGCTGATCGTGGGCCAACCAGCCAAGCGAAAGACTTGCCGTTGACTTTGCAGATAGGTGAACTGGGTGTCCCGTTGAGGATGGGCTTTGGGCGTCAGGCGTTTGATATTGCCCTTGAGACTGATTTTGGCGTTGCCCAACAAGCGCTGAATCGTCTCTCGCCCCAGAGAATGGCCCACCTGATGGAGCGCACCCTGTAAACTGCTCAGACTGCGTCGAATCCAGCACCGACCCTGGACGGGATCACCGGCAACATCGTCTTGCACAAACTCAAGCAGAGCTACCTTGGCCTCTGGCGTTTTTTTTCGACCGTAGGACGCCCTGCCCCAGGCAGACGTACCCGATCCGAGGGTCGTTCTTCCAGATTCAACGCCAGTTCCTGGCGACCACGGCCAATCGTCTTCTCGTCCAGATCGGTGATTTGTGAAACGAGCCGGATACCACCATAGCCGTAGCGCTTCGACTCGACCGCTGCATACCAGCGTCGTTGCTGCTCGTCTAACCGACTGATCAGCATGTTGATCGGATAAGGTAACTCTCTGTCTGGATGCTCTTGCGTACTCTGGCATTTCTCGCATTCACACGCATGGACTGGTCGTTCGCTTATCGGTATCCCCCGGCCTGGCTGGTTTTACTGCCGGTCAGACTCGAGGATACCACAGAGACTGCCGTTACCCTGCATGTCGCTTTAGATCAGGACCTTATTTCTGGACGAACCCTTAGGGTCTGCTCAACAATAACTCCCCTGATTTATTGGTGAAACCAGCATCGTATGGTAAGCTGGGGCATGGAGTGACAAAACATCCCATCATGAGGTGGCCCCATGCGAAAGACCAAAACGATGAGCGAACGGAAAGAAGCGGAAGCCGAGATCAAGGTTCGTTACGAGAGTCTGCGTGGCCTGTTCAGCGAGCGCAGTCGGCGCTTGTTGGCTGGCAGTGAAGCTTTGGCCTGTGGCTACGGCGGGATTGCGGCGGTCAGTCGGGTCACCGGCATCTCGCCCAAGGTGGTTCGTCGTGGGCTGGAAGAATGTCAAGGGATTGAAGCCGGGGCGGGCCCGACGTGGGCGCCCCATCGGAGTCGGCGGCCTGGTGGTGGTCGCAAACGGTTGACAGAGAAATACCCAGAGTTGTTGCCCACGCTCAAAGAGTTGGTGGCGGCGACGACTCGGGGAGATCCCGAATCCCCCCTGCTGTGGACGGCTCGCAGCCAACGGAATCTGGTCCGGGCCGTGGAGGCCGAAGGCTACCGGGTGAGCCAGCATAGTCTGGCCAAACTGCTCACGGAACTGGGCTCCAGTCTCCACGGCAACCACAAGAAGCTGGAAGGGGCCCAGCATCCGGATCGCAACGCCCAATTCGAGCATATCAATGCGACCGTGCGGCGGCACCTGCCGGCGAACGAACCGGCCATCTCGGTGGATACCAAGAAGCAGGAATTGGTGGGCCCCGATAAGAACGCCGGACGGGAGTTGCGTCCACAAGGCGACCCTGAGTTCGTCCTTGCCCATGATTTTCCGGATCAAGAGGACGGCAAAGCCCTTCCATATGGCGTCTATGACCTGGCCGAAAATGAAGCCTGGGTCAGGGTCGGCATCAGCCATGCCACGGCCGAATTTGCCGTGGCAACCATCCGGACCTGGTATCGGGAGCTGGGGCAAGCCCTCTATCCCCAGCCCCACAGCCTCCTGGTGGTCGCCGATGCGGGCGGCAGCAATGGCTATCGACTCCGACGGTGGAAAGTCGAACTCCAGCAGTTGGCCGATGAACTCCAATTCCCGATTTCTGTTTGCCATATGCCGCCGGGAACCAGCAAATGGAACAAGATTGAGCATCGGCTCTTTTCCTTCATCACCCAGAACTGGCGGGGCAAACCCGTGGTCACCCATCAGGTCATCGTGGATCTTATCGCCGCCACCATCACCCAAACCGGCCTCCAGGTCCACTGCCGCCGGGACGACCGTCACGATCCCAAAGGGCGGCGCATCTCGGACAAGCAGCTGGCTCAGGTCAACCTGGAACCCGACACCTGGCATGGCGCATGGAACTCCACCATTCGTCCCAACTCGGTTTCAAAATCCTAAATTGGGTACTTTATTTCTGAGCAGACCCTTAGAATGATATTCGGTGGCAATCTCAACCTGGGGTGCCGGCGGGAGGATGTTGACCACCACCGGGTAGACGAGCAGTTCGTAGCGTTCCTCAGCCAGGGCGGCGTAGGCCCGCAGGCGGGTGGCCATGCGCCGATCCGGCCGCTCGTTCATACCGACCGACTCGACCGGTAAGCGGCCTTGCGAATTAGCCAGACGGAGCCCAGGGTTCTGGGGCCCGGTATTGCAATCCGGTCATGACCTCGACGACGGTGGGCACCTCTGCCGCCAATGCCCGCCGAATCGCACCACTGATCTCGCCGGGGCGTTCCACGCGAATGCCTGCACACCCCATTTCCTGGGCAATCCGCGCAAAGTTGACGGGTTCGAAGCGGTACAGCTCCTCGGGTTCTCGGGCCGATCGCCATAAACGGCGTGAATGTCATTGATCCCCTGCGCTAACCCATTGTTGTTGATGATGGTTACGGTGTTAATGCTGTGGCGGCGCGCTGTTTCCAGTTCGCTCAAGTGGTACCAGAACCCCCCATCGCCGGTGAAGCATATCACCGGCCGGTGACCACGCCAATGGCACCGGGATAATTGCGCCCGATCTCTGCCGGGGCGGTATCGATCTGTACGACCGGGGTTCCCGCCGAGGGGACCGTCCAGTTGTGGGTTACCTGATCGCCGGTCTGGCTGCCGATGTAGATCACCAGGTCCGCTTCCGACACCACCTGGTTGGCACACCGGGCCGAATACGAGCCCACCACACCCACGCTGAGGGGATGGCGATCCAAAATCGTGCCCTTTCCACTGACAGAGGTCGCCACGGGGATGGACAGTTTTTCTGCCAGAGCAACCACCTCAGGGGCGGCTGAAGAAATACGCACACCGCCACCGGCCACAATCACGGGCCGTTTCGCGGTGATAATCGCGCGCGCCGCCCGCGCTACCGCTGCATCCTCCGGCTCAGGTCGAAACATCGGCCGGACCAGTATCAAGACGCCGCAGGACGAGCGCGCTACCGCTGCATCCTCCGGCTCAGGTCGAAACGCCGGGTAGCGGGTAAACGGTTCTTCGATGACAACCGGCAGCGCCTCTTCAGCCGCTTCCAACGCCCGCCCATTGTGTCCCAGCAAATCGAGGTGAACCGGTCTCGGCGCAGCCGACGTCGCTTCACGAAAGGCCTGGCGCAACAGGTAGGGCAATTGTTTCAGCGTGACAACATCGACATTATATTTCGTGACCGGCGCAAACAGGCGGCCATGCTCCACTTCCTGGTACGCATGGCGGTATTGAAACAAGGGCGGCTTTTTCCCTGTGAGGGCAATCACCGGCGAGAGTCCCAAATAGGCATCTTGAAGCCCGGCGGCGAGATTGGCGGCACCCACCGATTGCGCCATACAGACCCCCGCCTTGTGGGAAACGCGGGCATAGCCGTCGGCCATATACGCGGCGGCTTTTTCCGAGTGCGTGAGCACCCGGCGGATTCCGAGTTCTTCCAGGTCCACCATCGGGTGTTGTCCCTCATTCTCCTT
>DOUV01000880.1:0-204 GCA_003520455.1 Chloroflexota bacterium
CGCCGCATTCGTTTTCGAGGGAGTTGATCGGGGTTACGGCAGCGGGCTATAGACCACCGGGATCCACCAGCGCTGGAGGCGGTCAAAGGCTGTCGCCGTTGGCGTGGCCGTGGCAGTCGGAGAGGACGACGGGGTTGGAGTGACACACGCCGTCAACCCGGCGCAGACCGTCGTCGTGGGAGTCGGGGTGCCGGTCTCGGTGGC
>DOUV01000880.1:273-4616 GCA_003520455.1 Chloroflexota bacterium
GGTCTCGGTGGCAGTGGCCGTCGGGGTGCCGGTCTCGGTGGCAGTGGCCGTCGGACCCAGTGTGCACTGCACTTTCACGTAATCCAGCTTCACCGTTTGGCTCTCGGTGCTGAACTGGATTCGGTGGGGCCCCCTCTCGAGGTGAAATTGCCGGGTCACTCCGTCGGTCCCCCGGACGGGGTAATCGTTGAGCCACTGATCCCCGGGGATCACCATCCAGCGGGTGAACTCAGGGCTATCGACGTGGACGCGCCACGAGGTGAGTTTACTCGAGACTCCCCAGATCCGTGCCCGAATCTCGTACCAGCCCGTCTGGGAGATGTCCAGGTCAACGAAAATCGAGCCCATCGAGGGCGCCGGAGCGACGGGCTTCTCAACGTAGGCTCCGTCCGACGCACTCTCATCCTGGATGATCTGCCAGTTCCCCTGCAAGTCGCCCCGCTCAGCCTGCATGATGAGCGGCGTGCAGCCAGATTCTGGGGAGCCGGCGGCCACCCGGCCGGCAACGCGCAACAGCGCGAGGGCCCCCAGGACAGAGAGCAGAGTAAGAACGGCGATGCCCCGGCGGGGCCGGTGCGGTCGAGCACTCATGGACGGCGAGTGTACCAGGATCGGCCGAGGCAGGCAACATCACCGCCCGACCTTTACCAATTGGTTGAAATAGCGGCTAGACAGCCGGTCGCGCGTTGATGAGCCAGGCGGTGGCGAAAGAACGTTTACCGGGCCAGGTCGGTGGCAGCAGACCCCGTCAAATGGGACGCGAGAACTGAGGCTGTCGCCCTGCGGACACCTTTACCGTTCACGTTTTACGTTTCAGCGGGCACGTTGTATGCTCATGTCGAGCCCAACAGTTACACCCTTGTGGAACGAAGCGCTGGATGAACGTCATTCTCACGCATGAGCATACCGACTTCGACGCAGTCGCGTCTTTATTAGGGGCGCACAAGCTGTTCCCAGACTACCAGCCGGTGCTGCCCCGCCAACTCAACCGCAATGTGCGCGACTTCCTGACCTTGCACTGGGATGCGCTTCCCTTCAAACGCCAGGACGAACTCCCGCCGCGGACCGAGTTCGAGCGCGTCGTGCTGGTCGAGACCCAGAGCTTCCCCAATCTAAAAGGTTTGGAACCAGAGCGACTCCGGGACGTGTTCGTGATCGACCACCACGAGCGCCGCGAGGATCTGCCGCCCACCTGGCGTTTCGAAGGGAAGTCCATGGGCGCCTGCACCGCGATCTTCGTCGGCCACATCGCCGAGCGGCACCTGGCGCTCTCCGCGGTGGAGGCGACGCTGCTGCTGCTTGGAATCTACGAGGATACGGGCTCGCTCACCTACGCCGGGACCACGCCCGTCGATCTGCACGCCGCCGCCTGGTTGCTCGAGCATGGCGCCAACCTCGATGTGGTCCGTGACTACCTCAATCACCCGCTGTCCGACGCCCAACGGGCGCTCTACGAGCAGTTGCTCGACAACGCGACCTTCTACGATGTCAACGGCTACCAGGTCCTGATCGCCACGGCCCGAACCGATAACTACGTGGAGGAGATCAGCACGCTGGCTCATTCGCTGCGTGAACTCTACGATCCCGACGCGCTCTTCCTCCTGGTCGAAATGGCCGGCCACATTCAAATCGTCGCCCGGGCGACCACCGACGCGGTGCCCGTGGGACAACTCATGGAGCACTTCGGCGGTGGAGGCCACGACCGGGCGGCCGCCGCCTTCGCCGAGGGCCAGGCGCTGGAGGAGGTTCGGGACACCCTCCTCGACCTGCTGCGTCGCGAGGTGCGCCCGGCCGTCCGTGTGGTCGACTTGATGAGCCGCGGCCAGATTCGCACCCTCCAGCCGACCGAAACAATTGGCGCGGCCGCCGCACTGATGCGACGCTGGGGGCACGAGGGGTTCCCGGTGGTTGACAGGCAAGGCCAGGTCGTCGGGGTGCTCACGCGGCGCGACGTGGATCGGGCCATGCAGCACAAGCTTGGCGGTGCCCCGGTGGCCGATTTTATGCACAAGGGCGCCATCACTGTAACCCCCCAGGCGGGGATCGAGCAGGTTCAGCGGATCATGACCGAGCACATGGTAGGACAGGTTCCGGTCGTCGAGGGTCAGCCGCCCGAGATCGTCGGCATCATCACACGTACCGACCTCCTCAAGCTCTGGGGCGGGGCCCCTACGGCCGGGGAGCAGCGCGCTGAGATCATCCGCCGGCTGGAGGCCGCCGTCTCGCCGGCCACCTTGCGACTGGTGCGCGCCATCGCCGAGGAGGCCAACGCGATGGGTGCCTCGCTCTACTTTGTCGGCGGCTTCGTCCGCGACCTGCTGCTCGGCCAGCCGGTCAAGGATCTGGACCTGGTGGTCGAGGGCGATGCCGGCGCCCTGGCACAGGGCCTGGTGGCGCGATACGGCGGGCGCATCGTCACCCACCGGCGTTTCGGCACCGCCAAGTGGTTCTTGAACGAGGACGAGCGCCCGCGCGACTCACTCATCACCGCACCCGGCCTGCCCGACCACATCGACCTCGTCACCGCGCGCACCGAGTTCTACGAACACCCAACGGCCCTGCCCGAGGTCGAGGAGAGCTCGATTAAACTGGACCTCCACCGGCGCGATTTCACGATCAACACCCTGGCCATCGCTCTCGACGAGGACCGCTTCGGCCAACTGCTCGACTTTTACGGCGGCGCGCAGGACCTGGCCGAGCGCCGCGTGCGTGTGCTGCACCAACTTAGCTTTGTCGATGACCCCACCCGCATCCTGCGGGCGGTCCGCTTCGCCGAGCGCCTGGGCTTTGAACTGGAGTCGCGCACCCGCGAGCTCCTGGTCAACTCCCTCGAGCTGCTGGAACGTGTCAGCGGCGACCGGATCCGCCACGAACTCGACCAGATCTTCGCCGAGCCCGAGCCGGAGTGCGCCCTGCAGCGGTTGGACCAGCTGGGTGTGCTGGCGGCGATCGACCCCGCCCTGCACGTCGATGCCGCCGTCGTCGAGCGCTTCCGCCGCCTGCGCGCCAGCTCGCTCCCACCGGACCCAGAAGCCTACCTGGCACTCCTAGCGTACGACCTCTCTCCCATTGAGCGCGAGCGGCTGGCGGAGCGGCTGATGCTCGTGCGCGACACGCGCGTCCTGCTCCGAACGATGGCCGCGCTCCGCGAGGCCGCTCCCCACCTGACGCAGCCCGAGCTCGGCCGCAGTGCTCTTGACCACGCCCTGAGCGACGTAGAGCCGCGCGCCATCGAGCTGGTCGCCCTTGCCACCCACAATCCACGGCTGCGCGAGCGGCTGCGCTTCTACCTGGATGAGCTTCGCCCGCTGACGCTGACGGTCTCGGGCCACGACCTGCGCGCTCTGGGACTTCCCCCTGGTCCCGTGTACGGCGAGATACTCAATGCGGTGCGTGCGGCGCGGCTGGACGGTCTCGTCAGCACGCCGGAGGAGGAGCGCGAACTCCTGGCGGGGCTCGTGGCGGTTCGTCGCAGTCACCCGCAAGCATGAGCTTTTCCATAGAGTCAGGTGCCACAACTCACTTGCCCAGAATCGGTTCGGATGTATCGTGAAGATCGAGAGCGATCTGCCCTCGTGCTGAAAGGAGTCTTCCATGGACCGATCGCAGAACCGCGGGTGGGTGGGGGGCGGCGTGCTGATTCTCCTGGGGTTGCTCTTTCTTCTGGCGCGCTTCGTGCCCACGCTCACCCCCTACGTGGTCCTGTTCATAGGGCTCGGGCTGTTCGGCCTCTTCCTCATCACGCAAGCCTACGGCGCCCTGATCCCAGCCGGCATTGTCACTGGCGTCGGTGTTGGCATTGTTCTTGCCTCTCGTAGTGGGGGTGATGCTGGCGGTGCTGCCTTCATGCTCAGCCTGGGCGCCGGCTTCCTGGCTATCTGGGTGCTGGGCCTGCTCTTCCGGGTGCCTGAGAATCACTGGTGGCCCCTGATTCCGGGCAGCATCCTGATTCTGGTTGGGGTGGCAGCTCTGGGGAGCAGGACAGCGCAGACCCTCCTCGAGAGTCTGAGCAACTGGTGGCCCCTGATTCTCATCATCCTCGGCGGCTGGCTCATCCTGCGTCAACTCCAACGTCCTCGTCACCGGTGAAACTGCTAGCGCACCGCCTGCGTATAAGTATAATGTAACTGCCAGTTGTTCCGGCGTGCCGGCGCAAGCCTGCCGGGTATCCGAATGTTGAACAACTCCAAGGAGGGAGCGAGCCATGGTTGATGAGCAGACTGTTGATCAGGGAGCCGAAGAGGCGAAGGCCACCGCGAGTGAGGCCTCGGCCGAGGCCCAAGCATCGGCCGAGCAGGCCGCCGAGGAGGCTCGCGAGCAGGCGGGCCGCGTGGCCGATGAAC
>DOUV01000885.1 GCA_003520455.1 Chloroflexota bacterium
CGTCGGCCTCGGCGCCGCGGGCGATGACCCACAGGGTGGCCACGGCAATCGCCAGCCAGAGGCGCTCGGCGCGCGCGGGGTCGGTCATTTTGGTCTGCTCCCAATGCCAGCCGGCGCGCTTGAGACATTTGAAGAAGCGCTCGATCCAGGCCCGCAGGCGGTACCAGGCAGTCTGGGCCTCGCTGGGGGTGAGATCGGTGAGAATCAGCCAGGGCTCGCTGGTGCCTGGGCCCCAAGAGGCCAGCAAGGTACCGCGCAGTTGGGCCTGCGGGCTCTGAAAGCAGGTGCCGGTGCCCAGCCAGGACTGGCCCTCAGCCGTCAGCAGGCCCTTCAGGGGCTGAAAGGCGCCGCCCGTGGGGGCGAAGTAGCCGCGCGCGGCGATGCGCAAGAAGGGGTGCCAGCCCTGGGTACGAATCTGCTGATCGAGCCAGCGGGCATACAAGCCGCGATCGGCCAGGACGATCACCAGCCAGTCGTCTGGAATCGTCCCCGCCAGTGCTGCCAGGAGCCGACGAACGCCGGGGTGATGCTCTTCGCTCATGATCCTCAGCGCTTCATCGGGCAGACCGAGGTGGCCTGTGTGCGCTTCAAGGGTGCCGACGTGGTGAGCTACATCGACCGGCGGGACCTGCGGGGGCCTTTGTATCAACTGGTGGACGACGCGGAGCAGTTCATCTACCGTCACATGAAGGTGGGCCGGCGGATCGAGGGGTTCGTGGGGATAGAGTATCGAGAGTATCCCCAGGAGGCGGTACGAGAGGCCATTGTCAACGCCGTGGTCCATCGAGACTACAGCCGGCGCGGGCAGCGCATCCGGGTCTTCATGTTCGACGGCCGGATCGAGGTTTACAGCCCGGGACCGTTGCCGCCGGGGATCTCACTGGAGAAGATGCGACGGTTGGAGCCGCAGTCGGTGCTGCGCAACCCCATCATCGTGGGGGTGTTCCGAGACCTGGGGAGTCGATACATCGAGCGACTGGGCACAGGCATCCGACGCATGGCCCTGGTAATGCAAGAGCATGGCCTGCCCCGGCCTCGGTTCGAGGAAGTAGGGAGCGAGTTCCGGGCGACTTTGATGGGTCCCGGTGAGCGCTTCATGGAAGAGATGGCGGCACGGCCAGGGTGGACAGAAGGGTTGAACGAACGCCAGGTGGAGGCCGTGTTGTATGGAGGAGAGCATGGGCGGATCACCGCAGGAGAATATCAGGCTCTCGTAAGCGTTTCAGATGTGACGGCATACCGGGATCTTAAGGACCTGTGTGACAAAGGGTTGCTCGTCCGACACGGTAAGGGGCGAGGGACCTACTATGTCTTGGCGAGATGAAGGGATTTTGAAGGGATTTGAAGGGATTTGCAAACCACAGATGACACAGATTGGGGGGATCCTGCCGCTGGCCGTCGCCTTCGCCCGCGCCGGCTTCCGCGTCACGTTCGACTGCGCTCAGTGCAGGCACCGGCATCGGCGTCGACCGGCGCGCGGTCGACGCCATCACCCGCATCGCACCAGCGTTCCAAGATGAAGGAAGGACAATCCCACATCCGAAATTGTCATTCCGATAAGAGGGTGAGATGAGCGACGTTGCCGTGGAGATTCCAAGGGAAGCAGTGTGAGGACTCAGGGTTCCTGTAGACGAGGCTGGTGACGCTGTGCGCATGGCAGCCGCAGTGAAGTTCTTTGAGATGGGCCAACTCTCCTCTGGGGCTGCCGCGCGATTGGCCGGCGTTCCCCGGGTGGTCTTTCTTGCGCGCCTGATCGAATACGGCGTGGACACGTTTCGGCTGACCGACGCACAACTGGCACGGGAGAGCCGGCTTGCCTGATCTCATCTGGGATACGTCCCCGATCCAATCGCTTCACCAGTTGGAGTTGCTGCCGATCATCCCGACTTGGATAAGCTGCAAGCGCTGCGGTTCCGCCTGGTATCCCATACCTACGAGGCCGTGTTACGACTCGCCGGCGAAAGCGCGTAGTCTCTCATTGTCACCGGCGGCGCCCGCGAGATCGGCTCGCGCGACGGATGACCAACGACCACAGTCTTCGCCGGTCATTGTTCGCAGGGATCATCCCTGGTCGGGCCGCAGGGCGCCTGGCACCACAATGCGAAGCCACGCAGCGCGTCGTTGAAGCCCCTCCTGCTCCCACCCACGGGGCAAGAAGGGGGCTATCCTGAACGCCTTTTCACACTATTAGTGCCCCGTTCCACATTCATCCGACAACCAGCGTGCCCGGAGGGGCAGGCCCGGCCGGAGGCCCCCAGCCGCGGTTTCAACCGCCAGGCGGCCCGCCCGGCTCCGGACAGCCAGCGGGTTGAAGAGAACGTCTTACTCGCCAACGCGTTTCAACCGCCAGGCGGCCCGCCCGGCTCCGGACAGCGATGGTCAGGGTAAAATTGTCAGGGTAAATTGGAAACGTCCAACCGCGCGCACGATAAGCCAAATGCCGCTTCTTTGAGCCGTTCTGCCTCGCACCGCGTACGTCCTGTCAAAATGGCGCCTACGCGCGCCACTTTTACAGAAAGTGAGATACGCCATCTCCCTTCCGAGGAGGTTCTCGATGGCAGGTACCGATGTGATTGTCGTGGGTGGTGGGGTGGTGGGCGTGTCCACGGCCTATTCCCTGGCTTGTGCCGGGGCCAGAGTGACCATAGTCGAGGGCGGCGAACTGGGCCGCGGCGCCTCCTACGGCAACGCCGGGCTCATCGTTCCCAGCTACAGCGTTCCGATCGCCACGCCCGAGGCGCTCTCCCAGGGCTTGCGCTGGCTCTTCGACCCGGGGAGTCCCTTCACCATCAAGCCCCGCCTCGACCCCGACCTCCTCGCCTGGGTGGTGAGATTTGTAGCGGCTTGCCGGAAGGAGAAGGTCGTCGCCACCACAGCCGTCCTCCGCACGTTGGGTGTGGCGAGCATCAATCTCTACGAGCAATTCAGCGGGCTGCGGGGGAATGAGGTTGGCTACCAGCGCACGGGATGGCTCTACCTCTACAAAACGGAGCGCGGTCTGGCGGAGGGAATCCATCACGCGGAGCGCGTACGGCGGGTGGGAACCCAGGCTGTCAACCTGGATCAGGCCGAGGTCAAGGAACTGGAACCCGCGGCTCGCGCGGATCTGGCCGGGGCTGTGCATTACGTCGATGATGCCCACTTGAACCCCTTCCAATTCGTCCACTTCCTGGCGAGCCTGGCCGGCGACCAGGGGGTAACCTTCCGGACCCATGTTCAAGCGGTGGGGCTCAAAGCGCAAACCGGGACGGTGCAGGCAGTCCGGACCGGCGAGGGGGAGCTCGAGGCCGACTCCATTGTGATTGCGGCGGGCGCGTGGAGTCCACGCCTGGCACGGTCCATCGGGCTGCGCTTGCCCGTCCAGCCCGCGAAGGGCTACAGCCTGACGTTCCGCGCCTCGGGGCTCACCCCGCGCCGCCCGCTCTCGCTGGGAGAGGCCCACGTCGCGGTGACCCCGATGGGTCAGCACCTGCGGATGACAGGTGGACTTGAGCTCGCCGGCTTCGACCACTCCCTGAATGCCCGGCGGCTGGCGGCCATCAGCCGGGCCGGGTCCGAGTACCTTGTTGGCCTGACTGGCATGGAGTCGAGCGAGCGCTGGTCCGGGTACCGGCCGCTCACCCCCGACAGCCTCCCAATCATCGGGCCAGGCGAACGCTTCAAGAACCTATTCTTCGCGACCGGCCACGGGACGCTGGGTGTGACCCTGGGTCCGATCACGGGGAAACTGGTCGCAGAACTGGTCGCTGGCGAGCAGCCGTCGATCGACGTTCAGCCCCTGCTTCCCTGCCGCTTCGGGCTGTAGATGGGTTGTGACGGACCCTCCTGTGATCGCGACGGAGGGACGGCGCGCGTCCTGGGCACCGCCGTCCGCCCCTCCAACCGCAATTCGCCACCGGCATCCTTCTCGTCGCGGCAGTGTCAATGTACACGGACAGCGTCAATCCGCGGCGGCGTGGAGAGTCGATTCCACCAGACTGAGCTGGGTTGCCTCTATGGGTACCTGATGCTCGACACCGTAAAAGGCAGATCAGGCGTTTGCCCCTGCTTGTTCAATTGGGAGTTGACGACCAGCAAACGCCCGCTGAGCTGCGCAATCGTCGTCGGGAAGGCGAATGACGGATCGCTCGTACGGGAAACGATCGTCCCACTCGACAGATCACCGGTCAATCGCACCTCGACGATCTCCTCAAACTGGTTTCTAACCACGTAGAGGGTCCGACCCTTGAGCAACAGGCCATCGCCTGCGGTTACCGTCTCCCCACCGAGGTCGATCTTGGTGATTTCCCCGGTGGCAATGGTGATCCGGAAAAGCTCGCCCGTATTCGATTGGACGACGACGAGGTATTTGCCGTCATTGCTCGCGACAATCCCATTCAGGTTGAACCCCGTCTGGTACTCGATGGGCGTGCCGGTGAGATCGAGCCATTCTTCAAATTGGAACTGGCCATTCACTCCGACGAACACCCGGTAGATCACGGGGCGGAACGAATCGGTGGCAAAGGCATCCCCGTCGCGCGTGACGGTGACATCGTTGACGAACGTTGTTGTTGCCCCGTTATCGAAGGCAGCAAGCAGAGTTTTGCTGGCAATGTCGTAGACGAACAGCTTGCCGCTTGCCCCTCCCGCGATGAAGAGACGATCATTCTTCTCGTCCACAGCGAGGCCGGTCGCCGTCGTTCGCCCATCCTCACCGCCCGGGAGGAAGACACTGGTCACCTGATCCTTGAAGTAACCCCGAAAGATGGTGCCATCCGTGGTGCTGCTCACGTAGAAGACGCCGGCCGACTGTTGCGCGGCGATTCCTTCCGGAAACACGGCCTCGCCCGGAAGGATGTAGTACGAAGGCCGCGGGCTGCCAAGCGGTGCGCGGGCAGCGAGTGCTGTCTCCGTCCCGGCAGGAGCATAGACTCCCAACGCCAGGACCAGGACGAGGCCAGGCAGGAATGTCTTCCATCCAAACATTGTGCGTTCTCCTTTGGGTCTACGACACCTACGGTTGAACAGTCTTCCGCCCTGCTGGCGGCGTTGTGGGGTTGCAGCAAGAAGCGGACCGTGGCATCGCTCTCGGTCAGACCCCCTGGAAGGGGAAGGAGATGCCTTCTTCAATTCAACCGAGCCCTTCAGCCGGCGGGTTAAGGTTCCACCCTGTGTGCAGCGTCCGCTGCAATTCTTGCGGGAAGGCGCTTACCGCACTGCTGCGGGCCACCGACTTGAGTCCACTCCCCGATCCACCTCGGACACACCGGTATTGCGACAACCGGGCCCGGCTCGCACGCCCCTGGGGCCGGGTGGCCTCGCTGCGCGCCGGGCACTCGCCAGGAATAAGGATGCCGAGGTTTTCCGCGCTCACTTCTGCTTGCGAGGGAGTGACGTTCGAGGCGTTATTCGCCTCGAAGCCGACGGACGAGCGTCGCCATCTCGATGGCGGCCAGCGCTGCTTCTTCGCCCTTGTTTCCGGCCTTCGTCCCGGCCCGTTCGATCGCCTGCTCGATGGTCTCAGTGGTGATGACGCCGAGGGTGATCGGCACGCCGGTTTTTAAGCTGGCGTTCATCAGCCCGCTCCCAGCCCCGTGGGCCACCAGCTCGTAATGAGTGGTGGCCCCGCGGATCACCGCTCCGAGTGCAATCACCGCATCGTAGCGCCCGGTCTCGGCCAGCACCTGCGTTGCCAGCGGGATCTCAAAGGAGCCGGGGACCCAGACGACGTCAACGTCGCCAGCCTCGACCCCATGGCGCCGCAGAGCGCGCTGTGCCCCCTGGAGTAACCACTCGGTGATAAACTCGTTCCAACGCGACACGACAATAGCGACTCGCAGCCCGGCCGCTGCCAGTGTCCCTTCGTACGTTTGACCCACCGATTCGCCTCCTCCCGCAAAGGAACTCATGGACCATACTGCCCCGCGATCAGGCTGATCGCAGGGTGGGGTGGATGCTCCGCGCCAGCCACCCCGGACAGAAGGTGGCCAAGTTTCTGCCGTTTGGTGTGCAGGTAGCGCTGGTTCTCGGGCGTGACGGGCGCCTCAAGCGGGACGCGCTCGACCACCTCAATCCCGCAGGCGACCAGGCTGTCGAGCTTGCGCGGGTTGTTGGTGAGCAGGCGGATGGAGTGCACGCCAAGCTGCCGCAGCATGGCCGCGGCCGCCTGGTAGTTGCGCGGGTCGGGGGAAAAGCCGAGGCGCTCGTTGGCCTCGACCGTGTCGAGTCCCTGATCCTGCAGGGCGTAGGCCCGGAGCTTGTTCCCAAGGCCGATGCCACGTCCTTCCTGCCGTAAGTAGAGAAGAATACCGCGCCGTGCCCCTGCGATCTGGGACAACGCCAGGTCAAGCTGGGCGCCGCAGTCGCAGCGTTGCGAGCCAAAGACTTCGCCCGTCAGGCACTCAGAGTGGACCCGCACCAGGGGAGGGCGGCCGTCGGCGACCTCGCCCATCACCAACGCGAGATGCTCCTGCCCCCCCGTCCGGTCGAGGTAGGCGATGATGGTGAACTCGCCTCGGGCCGTGGGCAGCTGACTGGCGGCGATGCGCTCGACAACGCAGTCGGTCTCGCGGCGATAGGTAATCAGATCGGCGATGGTGAGAAGCGGGAGACCGTGGACACGGGCGAACTCACGCAGGCGGGGCAGGCGCATCATCGTACCGTCGTCGTCCATCATCTCGCAGATCACACCCGCCGGCCAGAGACCCGCCAGCCGCGCCAGGTCGACCGCAGCTTCCGTGTGTCCAGGTCGTGCCAACACCCCGCCATCCCGCGCCCGTAAGGGCTGGATGTGGCCCGGTATGGTGATCGCCTCGGGTCGGCTGGACGGATCGCTTGCCACTCGAATCGTGCGGGCGCGGTCGGCCGCTGAGATGCCCGTGGTCACACCGTGCGCCGCTTCAATCGTGACGGTGTATGCCGTCCCGAACGCATCCCGTCTCCTCCCGCCCGGCACCATCATCGGAACTCCGAGCCGGTCAAGCTGAGGCCCGGTCAGCGCCAGGCAGATAAGCCCCGAGGCCCGACGTGCCAGGACGATGATCGCTTCCGGCGTGACTCGTTCGGCTGCAACGACCAGGTCCCCCTCGTTCTCGCGCCCTTCGTCGTCCACTACGACAACCATCCCGCCGCCACGGATGGTCTCAACCGCCCGCTCGATGCTCTCGCTCATCGTTCCCCCGCCCGTCCATGACCTGTGATTGCCATGATGCGCTCGACATATTTACCCAGGATATCCACTTCCAGGTTAACGCGCCGTCCCGGCGCATAGTCGGCCACAACTGTGACCGCCCGTGTGTGGAGGATGAACGCGATCGTGAACCAGTCGGCTCCAGTCTCCACCACGGTCAGGCTCATACCATCGAGCGCCACGTAACCCTTCGGGACGATGTAGCGCATCAGCGCTGCCGGTGCTCGGAAGCGTACCACCAGGCCCTCACCGTCCGGCGTGAGCGCTGCCACCTCGGCAGTCCCGTCGATGTGACCCTGGACGAAATGCCCGCCAACCCGGCCGTTTGCCGCCAACGAGCGCTCCAGGTTGACACGTGCTCCTTCAACTAAATCCCCGAGGTTCGTCCGGCGGAGCGTCTCAGGCGTCGTCTCGACGGCGAACCCCTCCGCATCGAAGGTGACGGCGGTGAGGCAGGTGCCATTGACAGCAACACTGTCGCCGATGTTGAGACCGTCCAAAACAACCTTTGCTCCAATTGATAGCGTGAGGCCGCCGGGGCGCCGCTCGATCTGCCGGACACTCCCCGTTTCTTCGACAATGCCGCTAAACATGAGAACCTTCCTTTCGAGAACTGTGGCCTCCAAATGAACCTACCCCTCAGATCCAGCATCCTGTTGGCGAAATCGTCTCCAGAGAGGGCGAGCAGTTCGTCGTGCGCGCGGTTGCCCCGTGCCACCTGAATCCGAC
>DOUV01000778.1 GCA_003520455.1 Chloroflexota bacterium
GACCGATGTACTGGCCGCGCAATTGGCCGACGGGCCCCCCATCGCCCTCCGCTTCACCAAGGAGGGTGTTATCGAGAGCCTCGCGCGGTCGCTGGTCGAGGAGTTCGACTTCGAGGGGCGCGCGCAAACGGCCTGTTTGATGAGTGCCGACCACCGGGAGGGGGTACGGGCATTTCGGGAAAAACGCGCACCTGTATTCACCGGCCAGTAGCATGTGACGGATACCGCGCGGTTTGCGGCCGGTCCGGCACTCGGCGCACCATCCGAAGTGCGGGGGACGAGATGGACCAATTCGATCTGGAGCAGCTCAATCGCAGAAGCTCGTGCGACATCGTACGGAGCGACACGTGATGAACTTCGCGCTGACTGAAGAACAAGAAGCGCTGCGGCGTACCGCGCGCACCTTCGCAGAAAAAGAAATCGCACCGCTCGCCGCTGAGTGCGATGAGACTAACGAGTACCCGGTTGGTCTGCTCAAACGGATGGCGCGCCTGGGGTATTTTGGGCTCAAGTTTCCGGCAGCATACGACGGCGGCGCCGGGGGCAACCTCGACGCCGCCATTGTCTTCGAGGAACTGGCGGCCGTCTCGGCCGGCATCACCCTCGGCGTCTACTGCCACGTCATCCTGGCCCTCACGGCGATCGCTCGGATCGGCAGCGAGGCGCAGAAGCAGCGCTACCTGATACCGGGGATTCAGGGGGAGAAGATTGGCGCCTTCGGGAGCACGGAAGCCGGCGCGGGCTCGGACATCACTGCGATTGCGACGCGCGCCGTGCGTGACGGCGACAGCTACGTGCTGAATGGGGCGAAGCTCTTCTGCACCAACAGCCCCATCGCCGATTTCATCGTGCTCTCTGCAGTGACGGCCCCTGAAACGGGCGGCCTCAGCCTGTTCGCGGTGGATCGAGGCACTCCCGGACTGAACGTCGGCCGGCGGATGAAGACGTTGGGGATGCATCCAGCGCAGACGGCAGAGGTGGTGCTGGACAACGTACGCGTTCCCGAAGAGAATCGGTTGGGCGCGGAGCACCGGGGCGTACCCAACATGTTGATGGCTCTTACCGAGGGGCGCATCATTGCGGCCGCCTTCACGGTCGGGATCGCGCGGGCAGCGTTCGAGGCTGCCCGCCGGTACGCCCTCGAACGGGTCCAGTTTGGCCAGCCCATCGCCCGGCACCAGGTCATCGCCCACCGGCTGGCGGATATGGACACCGAGATCCAGGCCGCGCGCCTGCTCACCCACCACGCGGCCTGGCTGGCAGACACCGGCCGCTCGTTCGTCAAAGAGGCCTCGCAGGCCAAGGTCTTCGCCAGCGAGGCAGCGTCCCGCATCACGGCACAGGCCCTGCACTTGCAAGGCGCGTATGGGTACATGCTAGAATCATCGGCGCAGCGCTACTACCGCGATACGCCGGTGCTTGCCCTCGGTGAGGGCACGTCGGAAATTTTGCGCAACGTGATTGCCAAACAGTTGGGGTTGTAATGCCGAATCGAACAGAAGTAACAGAGAAACAAGAGCAAGCCGGCGACCAGCACGAGACCACCACATCCAAAGCCCGGCCGACGGCCAGGCGCCGTGAACGCGAGCGGGAAGCCCGGCGCCTGTTGATCCTCGCCAGGGCCAAGAATGTCTTCGCCGAGCGCGGCTTCCTCAACGCAACGGTGGAGGAGATTGCCGAGCGGTCGGAACTGGCGGTCGGCACCCTGTATCGCTATTTTCAAAGCAAAGAGGAAATCTACGTCTCACTGCTGTTCGAGGCGATGGAACTATTCCGGCAGCATATCGAGGCGGTGCGCGGTGGCGGCGCACCGGCGGATGAACAGTTGCAGGCCGTGTGGCGCTTCTTCTACGACTTCTACCGCGAACAGCCGGAGTACTACCGGGCCTTCATGTTCCTGCATAACGCCGGATTGCGCGATGCGGTCTCACCGGATGTGCTCATCGAGATCAACCGCCGGGCCGGGATGAACTTCCAGTTGGTCGGCGAAATCGTCCAGGCTGGGGTGGATGCAGGTATTTACCGGTCCGGGCTCGATACCCGGAGCGTGGTGGATGTGCTCTGGTCACTCCTGATGGGGTTGGTGCAACTCATCGAAACCCGCCGCAACCTCGACGTCCCGGGCGAGATGCTGGAAACGCTCCATCGCGAAGGGTTCGAGTGGATCGAGCGTGGCCTCAGACGCCAGGCGTAGGATTCCCCTTACCCCTCCTCTTTCCGAAACGTTCCAAATTTGGCACAATTCAACTGAGTCTGGCGATGCGGCCTTACCGGGCCTGCATCAGGAGCGCGATGGCTGTATAACAGGCAGGAGGATCTCATGAGCCGAATTATCATAACTGGTGGCACCGGGCTGATCGGCCAGGAGCTATCCACCGATTTGGCGAAGGATCGACACGAGGTAATCGTTCTCAGCCGCAGCCCGAACCGGGAACACGGCCTCCCCCAGGGCGTCCAGGCCGTCGGCTGGGATGCCCGCACCGCCGACGGGTGGGGTCACCTGGCCGACGGCGCGACGGCGATCATCAACCTGGCCGGTGAGAGCCTCGCCGCAGGGCGCTGGACGGTCGAGCGCAAGCGGCGAATCCTGGAAAGTCGCGTGAACGTCGGCCACGCCGTGGTCGAGGCGGCACGGGCCGCGACGCAGAAGCCGGGCGTGGTGATCCAGGCGTCGGGCGTGGACTACTACGGCCAGCGCGACGACGAGATTATCACCGAGGAGACACCGCGGGGGGACACCTTTTTGGCGGATGTGTGTAAACAGTGGGAGGCAGCGTCGGCGGAGGTCGAGACGATGGGCGTACGGCGCGTCATCACCCGCTCGAGCCTCGTGCTCAGCACCGAGGGCGGCTCACTGCCTCGCCTGTCGCTGCCCTTCCGCCTCTTCGTCGGCGGTCCGCTCGGAAGTGGCCAACAGTGGTGGTCCTGGATCCACATGGCCGACGAGGTTGCGGCGATCCGCTTCTTGATGGAGAACGAGGCGGCCCGCGGCCCCTTCAACCTGACCTCCCCGAACCCGCTGACCAATGCCCAGTTCAGCCGAATCCTGGGCAAGGTGTTGGGCCGTCCCGCCGCGATGCCGGTTCCTGCCTTCGCCCTGAGACTCCTCCTCGGTGAGATGGCGGAGGTGGTTCTGGGCGGGCAGCGTGCCGTGCCGAAGCGGCTGCAGGAGATGGGCTACCAGTTCCTTTTCCCGGACCTGGAGCAGGCGCTGCGCGAACTGCTCGGTTAACAGTCCGTCAAGGAGTGCCCCATATGAAGATCAAGTTTTACGCCCATGCCAGCTTTCGCCTCGAGGGTGACAGGCTCACGGTTATTACCGACCCGTACACGCCGGGCCCGCGTAGTGCCGGCTTCGACCCGATTCACGAGACGGCCGACATCGTCATCATGAGCTCGGCGACTGACAGATTCCACAGCGATCCCAGCCACATTTTGGGAAATCCGACCGTCGTCAACGCGTTGGAGATCCCGCCGAAGGGTGTGACCGTCAAAGGCCTTACGATCCGCGGTCTCCCATCAATGGAGAGCCTCACGCACGATTTCGGTCGCGACCCACGCGATAACGCGATGTACACATTCACGCTGGAGGCTATCCGCGTCCTGCATCTGGGTGACATCGGGAATCCGATCCCGGTGCAGCAGCTGGAAGCCTTGAACGAGAGATTGAACACGGCCAGCCACGAAGGCAACGTCTCCGGCGAGCCGCACTCCTACTGGCAGGAGTACGGCTACAATAACAAGGAGGTCCGCGGCAAGCGGGTCAGCTTCTTCATCACCGAGATGGACAGAGGCCGGCACACCTTTCCCTACTTCGCGCGCGCCACGCACGCCGGCGAGTTCGTCGCCATGCCGGCCGAGGTCTACGCAATGTACGACCTGATCGTCTGGGGCCGCTCTGCGAGCAGCGTGTTTACAGTTGCCAGGTGATACAGGGTGACCAAGTTCTGGGTCTACGAGCAGGCCGGCGTGCCCGAGTATTGGATCGTGGGCCCACGCGCCCGGCTGGTCGAAGTGTATACGCTCCAGGATAGCCGCTACAGCCTTCACGCTCAATACCTCGCCGGCGACGAAGTCGCCTCCCCCATCTTCGCTGACCTGGCGCTGCTCGTGGCCGACCTCTTCCCGGCTCAACGCTGACCCATCCCTCTGCTATCTGCTCCTTTTGCCGCCTGCTGCCCGTCCAGATTCAGCCTCCACCTCGAAGATTTCCCAGGCGCAGTGCGCGGGGAGCAATGACCAGAGATCGGCCGCGGGGTGGCTCTGGTCGCGGATCTTGAGGAGGGCGATGGGGAGCTTGTGGGTGAAGACCGCGACGGTGCCCTGGGGGTGGCGCACGACGATCTCGTCGACGGCCTCGAAGAGGCGCGTCTGCACATCTTCGAGGCACTCCCCGCCCGGTGGGGGATACCGCCACGGATCGCGCTCCCAACCCTGGATCTCCTGGGGCCAGCGAGCGCGAATCTCGTCGATGAGCACACCCTGCCACTCGCCCTGGTGGATCTCCCGCAACCGCGAGTCAAGCTGAACCGGGAGGCCGGTCAGCTCGGCCAGGGCCTCGGCCGTCTGGCGAGCACGCGCCAGGTCGCTACTGTAGATTGCGTCGAAGCCGACAGGGGCGAGGCGCTCCGCCGCAGCGCGCGCCTGCTGGCGACCGCACGTGGTCAAAGGCGGGTTCAACTGTCCCTGGTAGCGCCCCTCAAGGTTCCAAGGCGTCTCGCCGTGCCGAATCAGGTAGAGGGTCGTCACGCCAGCGCGCCTCCTTGCAGCGCTTCCTCGTCTTCCTTCCAGTAGGTGATCCCGTGACGGGCCCGGTACTCGGGGAGTGTGATGATCGGTGGCCGCCGACGATCGGAGATGGCGTGCTCCTCCAGGCTGAAACGACCCGGCTCATAACGGATGATCTTCATCGTCCGGTTGATCTCGTTCAGCAGCTCGACCCGCTTGCGACCCTCGAGGTGATCGATGAAGACCTGGATGATGGCAAATGCCATCCGGCTCAAGGCCCCCAATGGCTGGTTGTGGTGAACTCGGGTGCGGAGATCCACTTGGGCGATCCCACTGATCCCATAACGCTCGACCAGCGCGAGCAAGAGACCAATCTCCACACCGTAGCCAGTGTAGAACGGCAGCCGCTCCAAAGCCGTGCGACGGCCAGCGTACTCGCCGGCCAGGGGCTGCACCAGCCCCGACAGTTCGGGGTAGAAGAGGTTGATCAACGGTCGCGCCACCAGTTCCGTCACCCGGCCGCCCCCGCCGGCCTGCAACGTCTCGCCGACCTGGAGTGGGCGCCGATAGAAGCCCTTCACATATTGAATCGTGTCGTGCCGGAGCAGGGGCCCCAGGATGCCGTAGACGAAGCGAGGGTGAATGTTGACGATGTCGGTATCGATCCAGGCGATCAAATCACCCCCGAGGACGTACAGACTCTTCCAGAGCGCCTCTCCCTTGCCGCGGAACGAGCCATACTGCGGAAGGATCTCACTGTGCTGGTACACCGCGACCCCCAATTCCTGCGCAATCTCCACGGTGTAGTCGGTTGAACCCGAATCAACCAAGACAATCTCGTCGAGCAGTGGGAAATCGTCCATAAGAACTTGCCGCACTGCCCGAATGACTGTGCCGACAGTTGTCTCTTCGTTCAACGCGGGCAATCCCAAGCTGATCGTGACGCCTTGTTCCCGCTTGAGCGCCACCAGCCGCTCGATGTCTTCGAACTCCACACTGTGGAAGGTGTTCTCGGCAAACCACTTGTCCACCACGACCGACGTGGGCGTGGGTGGCAGCGGCTCGGTGTCGCGCCAGCGGCTCAGGCGACCCAGCGGCAAGGGGCGGTGGGTTTTCACAATGACGAGTGGTGCGACGTGCTCGTGGCGGAGGCGGCGGGCCGTCGGCCCAATCGCCCGGAGGTCACTGCCGCTCGCCGCTTCCGCCGCCCCCATCACAATCAGATCAGGCTTGTCGACCTGCTCCAGAACCGCTGAAACGACGTCGCGATCAACCTGCAGTTCGCGCTCGATCCGGCGGTTGCCCTGACTCATCCGTGCCAGTTCCTCATACACCAGGCGGCTTTGGGGGTCACGATCATCACGGCGGGCGTAGAGCATCGTGATACGCGCATCAGTGGCCTCGGCCAGCGAGAGCGCCACCTCCAGCATCAGGGGCGCCTCGGCACTCCCTCGAATCGGCATCAGGATCCGGTGCAGATGGACGGACACCGAGCCGCTCAGGACGACGACATGGCAGTCGAGATGGTTGAGGAGTTTGTCTAATCCCATGGCAAAGAAGGGTCTCGCCCCTTCCTGATTCCAGCGGACAATCGCCAGATCGGCGCGCTCCTTCGCCACGACCCTGGTCAGGACGCGCCAGGGTTGATAATCGACCCGGATCCGGAGCTTGATCAGCAGCGGCTCATCGGGAAACTGTGCCCGCACATGCTCCAGGGTTGCCCGACGGGTCTGCGCCTCAACCGCCCCGGTACTCAGGGATTGGCCTTCTGGCACTCTCACGATCCCGACCAGCACCACGCGCCCCTGGTGGGGCCGGGCCAGCGCCAGGGCCACCTGTACGATCCATTCGGCCTGTTCGTCATCAAAGATGGGAACGACCACCGTGTAGGTATGATCGTTCCGCCCCTCGTTCAGAGTTGTTCGGAGCGCGCCGGAGTCCAGTTGTCGTCCCATGTCCTCTCCTTTCATCGGTGAACAGCTTGCCGGCGGCTAGTGCTGTCAGGCAGGCTGGCAATACCACCTTTCGTCGTTGGTGGGGCCTGGTGGGCTGCCCGTTGCAGGCTTCTTCAGTGACGACGCGGCGCAGGCGGGCGGAAGCGGGCCTTACCGTGCAGCTGCATGAGCGATGAACAGCGGTACCACCTGAGTCTCCACCAGGCGCCCCCAGGTGAAGCGGGTCAGCACCCGGCGGCGCAATTGAAACGCCCGGTCTGCCAGAAGGGTTGTAACGATGGTATGTGCGACCTCGGCCGGGGGGGTATCGCGAGGAAAGAGCACTGCGCCCGCGGCTGCACTCTCGCGGAAGGGCGGCAGATTCGTGGCGAAGATCGGGAGGCGGGCCAGGGCAGCTTCGAGGATTGGGATACCGAAGCCCTCCTGGCGACTGGAAAACAATAAGGCATCGGCAATCTGGTAGAGCGACGCGACCTCCTCGTCCGCCAACAAGAGAGGGACACCGGTCCGCTCGTGGGCCTCGTAGACGAAGTGGACCACATTGCTCAACCGGAGATCGTCGCGGAGTGCCAACAGGTGCTCCAAATAGGCGAGGTTGGTTGGGTTGTGCGGCCCAGGCGGTCCGGTGACGAGCAGGTGCGCGTCCCAACCCGACTGCGCACGGACGGCCGCCAACCAGCGCAGCGCCAGCTCGACGTTCTTGCGACGGGTGATTCGGGCCGGCAGGAGGAAGAGGCAGTCGGCCTCGAGCAAGCCCCAATTACGCACCAGGCGCGCGACCGTATCGCTCAGCCGGTAGAAGTCGGCCGGCTCGACACCCGGCGGGATGACTGCGATCGCCTCTGGAACGATCTCGTACAGACGCGCCAGGTCGGCGCGCTGCGCCTCCGAAACCGTGACGTGGCCGACTCCTGGCCAGGGGCGCCGCAGCAACTCCCAGGGCTCGCCGGCGTGAAGTTCCGGCTGGTACTGCGGGCGCAGCCAGGCAAAATCGTGGTGCCAGGCCACCCAGGGCGGCCCGACCTTTGCGAGCACCAATCGGTGGACCGCCGCCGTCAGGGCGAGATTCTTGTGGAGGGTAAAGAGGTTGTGCCCGATGGCGACATCGCACTCCTCTAGATAGGCCAACAGAGCATCGCCGATCTGCAGCACCAGGTCGCCAAAACCCGCCGGCACCTGTCCGGCGGCCAGCGCCTGGTTGGCCTCCGCAATCGGCTCGCTGCGGGAACCCACCAGCGGCTCGTCCCGGTAGGCGACCCCCGGCAAAAAGGGTCCACCGCGCCCGGCCACCACCGTCACGCGGTGCCCCAGGGCCGTGAGGACACGCGCGTGGTGGAAGATCGTCAGCTCGACGCCCCCCACGACCGGGGGAGCCGCATAGTGGACAATTCCTACATGCACCGTTCCGCCTCAGCAAGCCGCCAGAAGCTCGCGCAGCTTCGCTTCGAGCACCTCGAGCGAGAAGTGCTCTTGGGCAATTGCGTAGTTCTTCTCGGCCATCGCTCGGACGCGCTCCGGAGCGTTCAGCAGCTCACGCGTCTTCTGGACTGCTCCTTCATCGACGAACCCATCTAACTCGATGACCTCAAAACCCAACGGCCGGATATCCGCGTTGTAGACGGGGTAGCGGTTGACGACGATCAGACGTCGGAAGTAGATCGCCTCCAGCAGGGCATTGCCGAAGCCCTCGTAGGTACTGGGGTAGGTCACCAGATCGGCATGCGGGTAGACATCCCACAGCGAGTAAATTTTGTGGCCGTTCATCCTGGCTCGCTCCGGACCGATCAGGTGATCGATCAGCCGTAGATCGACGCGCATCATCCCCGCCTCGCGTTTGAGCCAGTGCCAGTAACTGAGGCCCTCGTCGCCGGCCCGGTGGGTGATGAAGAGGTGTGCATCCGGAAGCTCCAGAAGACGTACCAACTCAATCGCCATCTCGATTCCCTTGCGCTGGATCACCCGCGTTGGTTGGAGGACGAAGAGATCGTCCCCAGTCAACCCCAGCATTTCGCGGAGATCGCGGTTGTAGGCCTCGATGCCCGGCGGTGGTGCCGCAAAGTCATGGACATTGGGAATCACGACAGAGTCGATGCCGCGCCGCTCTCTGAGCCGGCGCTGGGCGATCGAGTTGATTGCAACGTGCTGGATGGTGGGAAGCTTGGCGGGGAAGGCAGTGTCAAGCAGGTTGATGACGCTGCTCACCTGGTACCGTTGGCGCTCCCAGTGAAAGTCATGATGGTGTGCGATGGTGTTGATGCCCAACTCGGCAATCAGACCGGTGAGCGCCACACCCAAGGGCAGGTTCATCGGGGTCGTCAGCGCATTCTGCACGATGATCAGATCGAGCCGGTTCTCGCGGATGAATTTCCGCAGGGGGGCTCGAATCTCATCCGCCCGTTCGTAGATTTCGTCGGCCAGTTTCTCGCCGTCTCGCTCGGCGCCGTCCCCAAAGGCACGCTGGCTCAGCACGATGATGGATTGATGATGGAAGTGAAGCTGAGGAATCAGGGTGCCGCTCGCGGCGTGGCCTCCCAGCTCTCCTGCACAGTAGAAAAGCTCGTGGCCCATCCGACGAAGCACCATCGCCCACTTCTCCACCTCGAGTGAGACCCCATCGGTACCGTTGAGCCGGGTCGAGATGAAGCCGATCCGCATTCGTTTCCCTCCTCTGAAACAGCCGCTCACAGCGAACGCAGGCCTGGGGGGCCCGGCATCGCGACCGAGGGCCTGAGAGAACATCTTCCGCTCCTTACCGGGATAGCATCGACCGGGTGGGTGAGGGCAGTGCCCTCACCCACCCGGTCCAGCATATTCCAACTTGAGCAAATCTCTCACCGTGCCGCTCTCTGGCCAGGTAGTCAACCATAGAGCAAGATCACCACCTCGCCGCGCCGGACCAGGCTTTGCTGGCCCATACGCATTGTAGCACATGAGCACACCATTCCAACTGCGCCGCCCACTTGCCTGCGATCCGGGTAGTGCCCTCCGAGGCGTGAATACGGCCTGGTACCGTCTTCCGTTCTTCGCCTCCGATGGATTTCTCTATGATCTCGCCAGTCCTACAGTGGATGGATTGGGGCCGGCGGACCGTCACCCAGGGATGTCCATTCGAGGGGAGAGCAGATCAAAAGTCGGGCGTACGCGGTACGCCATCGGGAGCACGTACGCCGGGCTGTCAAGCAGCCAGCCTACCGCATCCCCTGCGACCACGACGAAGGTGCATCGCACATTGACAACTGAGCCGCGCCCTTGGGGGTGCGCCGCCAGACGACTGACTGCGGCACTCCTGCCGGATGGTTGCGGGGCTATCTTGGAGATGAAAGGGGCACGAGGACCGCGGCAGCGTGATGACGCCGAGGTTGAATGCAGGGGGCCCCAAGACGCGCACACGTCTTGGGGCCCCCTCGACAGTCGTTGTCGCTTCGTTATAAAAAGATTGTTTCGAGATCGTTGAGCAGGTGGAGCACCTGCTCCCACGTGAACGTCATCGGGAGGACTTCACGCCCCGACTGATGGCGTTGCGTTCGGTAGCGGCGCAGATCCACAGCAGTGCTTTCGCCCGCGGCGCGGAGCCAGAGTTCATAGTATTCAGCCGAACGGTCGCGGGTCCTCGGGGGCCGGCTGCGCAAGAGCACACGATCGGTGCCGATTTCGAGCACGGCCAGCGGCTCAAGGAGGTAGGTCACAGAGCTGGCGAGCGTGCGCCCGGCCTCGTCGAGTGCGGGAGGAACCCCCGGCAGCACCACGGTCAACGAGTCCAGGGCGCCGGCCAGGGAGTCGGCCTGGCGCACCTCCGCGGTGAGGGCTGCGCCGCCGGCTGCGACATTTACGGTACGCCTACCCCCACCTACCTGTCGTTGGATCTCACGGATGATATTCTCAACCCACATTGTACCTCTCCTCCTGCGGCCATTGGCCAAACAACAACTAGATAAGTGCCCCCGTTCAACGCAACTTGCGGAACGAATGCTCCTGACCATCGAAGCTTAAGAGCCTCGGGGTTCCCTCAACCACCGTCTCGACATGGACTGGCCGTCGCCAGATTCGGTGGAGATTGGTTAGCGTATCACGCGCTTCATCGAGCTTCAAGTCCACGCCCTCGTGTTGATGCTTGAGGTAGAGCTCGCCGCGATTGCTATAGTTCGCATCCTGCACCACGATCACCGGTTGCCCAAAATTCGTCAGCGAGAAAAGCAATTTCTGCTTGATCATCTGGAAATCGCGCGAGTCGATCTCGTAATAGCCGGTTCGTTCGTTATACTTATAGGTAAAGAGTTGGTGGCGATTACAAAAGTCCTCGGTGAAGAAGGTGTCAATGAAACCAATATCGTTATAAACTGAACGGACCTCGAAGATTTTCTGGCGCCCCAAGTCGAGTTGCAAGTCCCATTCGCGCCGCGCGCGGAGGTCATCGCACTCCTCCCACGCCTTTCCGAATTGCCCCTTGTTCCAACGCTCCTCGATATCGCGGAACAGTTCCAGCCCAATCTTGTAAGGATTGATGCGGTGAGGACTCATCGCAACTGTACCCGAGTGATGGTCGGCGTAGTCCACCACCTCAGCATCGGTCATGACACCGCTTTGCGTCATGATCGTCGAGTGCCAGAAACTATTGTGGTTGATAAATCCTTGGGCCGCATATCGATGCGTGTCTTCCACGGAGATATCGTACACGTCCGCACGGCGATGTTCGATGGCAACGATGGTATCGTGCCACTCCTCGGATTTAAAACAGTGGTGGTTTTCTACGTAGCTTCGCAAGGCCCGCTGCTTGTGATCCAAACCAAAGCCAACTGCCGCGAGGAAGGTTGCGGCGGACGTGCCCGTGACATGGAGATGCCAGGAACCATCTTTCAACAGCCGGCGGGAAAGAATCCCAAAGTTGAGCAAGAGCAACTGGACGACCTGACCCAGGGAATCGCTAGAGTTTGACAGGAGGACACCTTGCCGGCCAGCATACCCATTACAGTCAAAGTAGGCCCGTAAGAATGCAGCCACGACTTCTTTGGGCGAACGCAAAATGACCTCAGGAACCTCCTTGACCCAACCAGCGCGCTCCGTCTCGAGTCCCAGATATTTCAGAAAATCTTCTACATCGTTGGACTGGAAGAGAACCTCATAACACCCCTGATCCCACTTTTTGTGCGGTGTGATACCGAAAAGTTCTTCCACCAATCCCGCAAACCGATCAGCCTGTCCTTCGTTGCCGGTTGTCAGCCCAATTGCGCGCTTCACCTCGTTGATGTGGCCATCACCGACAAGGTAGCCGAGAAATGCACCCACCTTTTCATCGATCGCAGTAGGCACGCGAATGGCGCGGCGCTTGTTCTGCGTCGGTGTCTTAACCGCCAATTCCGCATCGTACTCGGCTACGGACGGGGCTAACTGCTCGCTGTTCCGTCCATGGACGCCGCGCGGGGAGCGGATGACAGTTTCGATGTCAACACCCACTTCGGTGGCCACATCGCTTAACGTGATACGCCGTTGAGGCTGCCAGTCAACGGGAACACATTCCTGTGCCCATTGATTGGCGCCCGCAGTCAGCAAGAGCTGGTCACCGATTTGAACTTCGTCGAGCCGGCGCCAACTCCCATCAGCCATCATCACCCGATGCGTGAGTGAGCCTTCCACTTCTAGCCCGCGCTGAGTGCGAATCCAGACGGTCTCACGGTCATCGAACGTAGCCCAATCGTAGACATAACGGAAGGTTTGGCCATCGCTCACCCGCCCCGCAAATTTCTGCCGGACCAGGTCTTCTAAACGTAGCACCCCTTGGGCGGTGAAAATCAGCGAGCCGGCAGCCAGGCAGGCCCAGCCTTCATTCATGACCTTGGTCATCCCTTGCGGGACAAAGTAGTAGGCCTCCTCGCGAATGATACTGAGAAGGTCTTGCTGCCAGGTGTCGAGTGGGGCGTGCTCTAAGAGGAAGAGCAATACGTCGCGCTCTGCCTCCGCCGGAAAGCGGTGCTTCTGGCTCTCGGCGGCCTCCCGGCGCCGCGCCGCCTCAGATTTGAGGTAATCGGGCGGGTTGATGAAGCGGTCCATATACTCCCGGGTGATCGGCAGTCTCGGAACCTCTGGGCGCCGCCGTTCGATCTCAGGATCGATTCCCGACTGGTCTTCAACAGGGGACCGGCGTCGAATGTAGGGAGCGTGACGATCAATCAGGTTATCGAGCGAGAGGCAGACATCAACGAAATCCTCAACTTCCTCCAGACCAATCCGCTCGACATGACGCTGGACGCGAGTGGCATGGTTGGCCATCTCGTCCATCATCTTTCGGTTCGTGTGGGCGAACCAGAGGTTGGTCTTAAAGAAGTCTGAGTGCCCGTAGACATGGGCCATCACGATCTTCTGATCGATCAGCTCGTTGCTGTCGAGCAGATAGGCGTACGACGGGTCATTGTTGATGACCATCTCGTAGATGCGGTGGAGGCCGTAGGAGTAGCTCTTCTTGAGCCGCTCGTACTCCATCCCCCAGCGCCAGTGGGGGTAGCGGGTCGGGAACCCCATATAGGCGGCAACTTCATTCATCTGCTGGAAATCAACCACCTCGAAAATGACTTCGAAGAAGTCCAACCCGTAGTCGAGCGCGTGGTGCCGAATAGTCTCACGCTCCCGCTCCAATTCGGGGCTGAGACCAGTTCGTAGTTCGTACATAGCACTCATCGATTCTCATCCATTCGCGGCCAGACGTTGCGCCGTCCCCTCCGGGGGAATCCCTTCCCGGGCGCTCTGACCTGGGGGGACCCGCGGAGTCGGGCGTCTCCACCAACCTTCGGTTACCGGCCCTTCCCCAGGAATTGTTTGATGGAATCGTAGATTCCATCGCGACCATCGATCTCGCTCAAGACAACCTGCTCGTGGTCGCTCCTGAAATGCTCTTGCAGATCGCGGATAAATTCGCCTGAGCCGTAGTAGCTTTCAACCTGCCCGTAGCAGAACAGGTTGCTCTTGGGAAGCAACTGCTCTTCGAGCAGGCGGACACACTTCTCAGTATCCCCACCACCCCAGTTGTCGCCGTCCGAGAAGTGAAACAGATAAATGTTCCACTCATCGGGCGGAAACTGAGCATCAACCAGCCGGTTGCACAGCTCGTAGGCTGAGCTGATCATGGTGCCACCGCTCTCACGAGTGTGGAAGAAGATATGCCGGTCGACCTCGCGAGCAGCAGCATCGTGGATGATGTAGCGCGTCTCGAGGTTCTTGTACTGCGATCGGAGCCAGGTATCGATCCAGAAGGCCTCGATGCGAACGATCTCCTTCTGTTCGTCGCCCATGGAGCCCGAGACATCCATCATGTAGACGATGACGGCGTTGCTTTCCGGGCGGCGGACCTCTTTCCAACTGCGGTAACGCTTGTCGTCCCGGATTGGGACGACGAGCGGTTCGTGGGGATCGTAAGAACCGCTCGTGATCTGGCGCTTCAGTGCCTCCCGGTAGGTCCGTTTGAAGTGGCGCAAGCTCTCCGGACCGACGCGCCGAATCCCCGTGTAGCGATCCTTCTCACTGACAATATTCTGCTTCCCCTTGGGTTCGATGTTGGGCAGCTCGAGCTCCTCGGCCATGATTTGGGCCAGTTCCTCGAAGGTCAGCTCGACCTCCAGCATGTGCTGACCAGGGCTGTCTCCAGCCTGGCCCGAGCCATTCTGGGGATCTCCCTGGCCGATTGGTGTACCCGGCTCACCCTCACCCTGGCCGACCCCGCCCTGCTGCTTGGAGCCAAAGCGAAACTGCGGAATCTCGACCTGGGGAATCGGGATGCTGACCAGATTCTTGCCTTGACGACCAATGAGCTCGCCGCGTGAAATGTAGTGGCGCAGATGCTTTTTGATCTGGCCGCGTGCGACTCTTCGGAAACGCGCATGATCGCTATCGATTCGACTTGCCATGGGCTTATCCAATGTGCCCGGCCCGGGAGGCCCGCGGCCGCGAGCCGGGCACGATTCTCCTAATTCCGCCTCGTATCCCCGCGAGCAAAGATGCTGGCCACATAGTTGAGGACGTCCGTCGCACAGACCTCGCAGTAGCCGTAGTCGCGGATCAGGCGACCTTTGACGACGTCGATCTTCTCCTGCGTCTCGCGGTCAACCACACTGGATACCAGGCTGGTCAACTTGATCGAGTCCTTTTGGTCCTCGAAGAGCTTGAGTTCCAGGGCCTTCTGCAAGCGCGGGTTCGAGGTATAATCGAACCGCTTGCCGTCCAAGGCCATCGCCGCGATGTAGTTCATAATCTCGCGGCGAAAATCGTCCTTGCGGCTGTCGGGAATATCGATCTTCTCTTCGATCGAGCGCATCAGCCGCTCGTCCGGCTCTTCGTCCTGGCCCGTAAAGCGATTGCGCACGCGCTCGCGCTGGGTGTAGGCCTTGACATTATCAATGTAGTTGGCGCAGAGCCGCTGGATCGCCGCTTCGTCCGCTGTGATTGCCCGCTGGACCTCGTTCTTGACGATGTCGTCGTACTCCTGCTTGACGAGGGTCAGCAGCTCGCGGTAGCGAGTCCGCTGCTCCTCGCTGGTGATCAGCGCATGGTGGCGGAGCCCCACGTCGAGCTCGGTCATCACCATGAAGGGGTTGACACAGCCGTCGGGATAGCGTGGGTCTACCTCGTCGGGAGCACGCATCCCGTTGGAGTTGACCAGGGCGTTAGAAATCTTGTCCTGGATGTACCGGGGCGAAATCCCCTCCATGCCCTCGCGGCTGGCCGACTCGCGCAGTTCACGAATGGTGTCCTCTGTAAACCCACGCATGGTCTTGCCATCGTAGAGCTTTAGCTTCTGCATGAGCGTCAGTCCGGCATGCTTGGGTTCCTCCAACCGCGTCAAGAGCGCCCACATGGCCGCCACCTCGATCACATGAGGAGCAATGTGCTTGCCGCGGATGCGCTCCTGGGAGAAATCCTTTTGATAAATCTTGATCTCATCGCTGAGGCGCGTGATGTAAGGGATGTCAATCTTGACCGTCCGGTCACGCAGCGCCTCCATGTACTCGTTCGACTGGAGCTTGCGGTACTCGGGCTCGTTGGTGTGCCCGAGGATGACCTCGTCGATATCCGTTTGGGCAAACTTCTTAGGCTTGATCTTGTGTTCCTGGCTGGCGCCAAGCAGGTCATAGAGAAACGCGACGTCGAGCTTCAGCACCTCAATGAACTCGACCAGACCGCGGTTCGCAATGTTGAACTCGCCATCGAAGTTGAATGCTCGCGGGTCACTGTCAGAACCGTACTCGGCAATCTTGCGGTAGTTGATGTCGCCGGTCAGCTCGGTTGAGTCCTGGTTCTTCTCGTCCTTGGGTTGGAAGGTTCCGATCCCAATACGATCTTTCTCAGAGAGAATGATGCGCCTGACGCGCACATGCTCCATGACCTTCGTCCAGTCCCCCTCATACCGCTCCATCATCTCTCGGAAGATGAAGCGACACGCGGGGCACGGCTCGCCCTCGATGCCAATTTGCTCGTCCGGGTGACGATCGGCGTTCAGCTGCTGCAGAAACTGCCCGCGCCATTCGAGCGGGATCAGGTGCAGCGGCTCTTCGTGCATCGGGCAGTCGAAACGCCCCTCATCCACGAGCCACGCGAAGCTGTAGAGCGCGCCCTCTTCCGTGCGTGAGTAGTGCTCGAGCCCCTTCTTGAGCAACCGCGCGATGGTACTCTTGGACGATCCCACCGGGCCGTGCAGGAGGAGGACCCGGCGCTCCGTGCCGTAGCGTCGGGCCGCCGAGTGAAAAAAGTCCACCAGATCCATCAGGTATCTATCGAGCCCGTAGATCGCGTCACGCCCATTGTCGATTGGATCATCGAAGAAATGGTAGTGGACTAGTGTCTCACGATTCGACTCGTACTTAGTCTTCCCATGAGACAGGACCATATCGTACACGCGTTCGAACGCGGTACGCGTCACCCGTGGATTGTTGGCTACAGTATCCAGGTACTCGTCAAACGAGCCCTCCCAGTGTTGGTCTCGGAACTTGTCCTGGTCTTGCCACCGTCGCACCAGTTCCAGCAAATTCCGGCCCGTGACCGCACCATTGGCGATGGCTTCCTTCGCGGCCGCCTCCATGAGCACTTCCTCCCTCTTTGCTCTTCCAAATCCGGCATGTCCCGCCAGAGACGACGAACCCCCTGCCTATCCACGCATGGGGGTTCCGGGGCGGGCTATTCCTTCGCCCACAGCCGCGCCGACAGTCGGCCGGGCGATAAGGAAACAAAAACCGACCCGGGGCTGTCCCCTGTGGTCGGTCCAGTTTGTTAAGGTGTTTGGTTGAGCCGCGTCTCGATGCTAGAAGGTATTGGTCTCCAGCGACGCTGCAGAGCCCCTCCTTCTCTGTTAAATCTACCCGCCTCGTTGTGGTAGTGTCGCTTGGGTCAACTGACTCCGTTGACCGCCGGGCGAATCCTTAAAAGTTAAGGTTACAATTCTAGCATAGCGCCGAAGCCAGTGTCAAGACGTGGGAACTCTTTATTCGGCTTCTCGCTCGCAACGGGGTAACCACCCGAGCTAGCAAAAGTATAGTAAGGACCTGCGACAAATACAAGTCAAGCTTTCTTCCTACGCAGGCTCCCAGCACTCAACGAGTAGACCCCAGGTCGGTGAACAGATCAACGAGACCAGCCTGGGAAAGCGCCACACGTGTTCTCCGTGGCGCCATCTGAACGCGGATCTCCTCCTTGTGTTCTTGCCAGAAGAAAGCAAAAATAATGTCACGCCCGGTGAGTGACCGGGGGCTTGACAACCTGGCTTAGGATTTCGTAAGATTGACCATTCCCATGCCCCTGGAATACCCTGTTTGAGAGCGAGATTCGCAGTTGATCGACGCCGGCGGGTACCGTGGAGCCCGCTGAGCCGTCTGCGAGAGTGTCTGGGAGGGAAATTACTCCCTTCCCTCACGCGCCATTAACGATCCTCACTCGGTCGCGCCCGCGGCCTCGCGGAAAGGAGGGTACACTCGCCAATCGCACGGCTGCATGGCTTGAGCAGTCCACATCTACCTTCATGAGGAGGAGAAATGAAGCGCAAAATCATTATCATGATCACCATCCTGGATATCATCGCCATCGTGCTCGCCGCTTGTGGCGGAGCCACGGCAACCCCAACCCCCGTGACCGCCCAACCCACCGAAGTCCCAGCAACGGCGCCAGCGGCAGCCGCGGTAACAGAAGCTCCCACGACAGCTGCCACCCCACAGAATGTCCCAGCCGCGACCAGTGCCCCCAGCGGTGGGGCCGCCCAGCCGCAAGGCGGGCGGCTGGCCCTGGTCAAAGATCGAGGGAAACTGATCTGCGGCGTCAATGGTGGCCTTCCAGGCTTTAGCTACCTTGACCAGTCCACGAACACCTACAGCGGCTTCGACGCCGACTTCTGCCGGGCCGTCGCCACCGCCGTTTTCGGCGATCCAAAGGCTGTCGAGTTTCGCCCGTTGACGGCCCAGGAGCGATTCACCGCCCTCCAGACTGGTGAGGTGGATGTGCTCTTCCGAAACACGACCTGGACGATCAGCCGTGACACCTCCGTAGGGATGGACTTTGGTCCCACCACGTTCTACGACGGCCAGGGCATCATGGTTCGCAAGGAGCTTGGTGCGACGAGCATCGAGGACCTGGACGGCGCGACCGTCTGCGTTCAGTCCGGGACGACGACAGAACTGAACCTGACGGATGCCTTCCGGGCCCGCAATCTCGATTTCACGTCGGTCGTGTTTGAGGAGATTGACCCAACCTACGCTGCCTACGACCAGGGTCGCTGCGACGCGGTCACCAGTGACCGCTCCCAGCTCATCTCGCGTCGAACCACGCTCAAGAACCCCGAAGATCACGTTCTGCTCCCCGATGTCCTCTCCAAGGAGCCCCTTGGCCCGGTCGTGGCGCAAGGTGATAGCCCCTGGCTCGATGTGGTGAGCTGGACCGTCTTCGCAACCATTCAGGCTGAAGAGTTCGGCCTGACATCGCAGAACGCCGATGAGTTCATCGGCACGGACAACCCCAATTATCGTCGCTTCGTCGGCGACGAGGGCGATTTGGGGAGCGGTCTCGGTCTGAGCAATGACTTTGCCGTCAAGGTCGTGAAGGCCGTTGGCAACTATGGTGAGATTTTTGAGCGCAATCTCGGGCAGGGAACGCCGTTCAATCTGGAGCGCGGTCAGAACGCGCTTTGGACCGAGGGTGGCCTGATGTACTCGCCACCATTCCGTTAAGCAGATGTACATGTGGGGTCGCTCGCTGGAGGACAAGCGGCCCCACTTTTCAAAAGAAAGGTCATGACCACCATACCTTCGGCAGAGGCGATTCCATTTTGGCGCGATGTGCGCATTTTACGCATCATCGCCCAAGTGATCTTTGTGATCGTCGTGCTCGTCATCGCGTGGCTGTTGGTCACCAACATGCTCGCCGGGCTGAAGCGGCAAAATCTGGGCCTGGGCTTTTCGTTTCTCTCCCAAACCGCCGGCTTCGGGATCGGTGAGTCGGCCATCCCGTATCAGCCGACCGATACCTATTGGCAAGCTTTTCTGGTTGGAATTGCTAATACGTTGCGCGCCAGTTTGATCGGTATCGTTCTCGCCACGATTCTGGGCATTCTGGCCGGTGTCGCGCGGCTCTCCTCGAACTGGCTCGTGAGCCGGATCGCCAGTACCTACATCGAAATCATTCGCAACACGCCGCTCCTGGTTCAGCTCGTCTTCTGGTACACCGCCTTCTTTCTCAAGCTCCCCACCAATCGAAACGCCGTTTCTCTTCCCGGTTCGATCTACCTGAGCAACCGGGGCGTCTTTCTCCCCTGGCCGGTTGGCACGGAGAGCTTTGGCAACTGGTGGCCGACCGTGGGGGTGGGGCTGATCCTGGCGGTGCTCGCCTGGGTCGCGTTGACCCGGCACCAACTTCGCACCGGGCACAGCTTCCCCCGCGAGATCATCGCGCTCGTGTTGCTCGTCGCGCCGCCTGCTCTGGCCTGGCTGCTCCTGACGCGGCCGCCCGTGCTCCTCGAGCTTCCAGTTCAACGCGGGTTGAACTTTCGGGGCGGCGTCTCACTGACCCCCGAGTTTACAGCCTTGCTTCTGGGACTGACTGTTTACACGGGCGCATTTATTGCCGAGATTGTCCGCGCCGGAATTCTCGCCGTGCCACGGGGCCAGACGGAAGCGGCGCGGGCTCTTGGTCTCAGCCACCTTCAGGTGCTGAGACTGGTCATCTTCCCCCAGGCCCTTCGCGTCATCATCCCACCACTCACCAGCCAGTACCTCAATCTGACCAAGAACTCTAGCCTGGCGGTCGCGATTGGCTACCCGGATCTCTTCGGCGTTGCAGGCACAATCTTCAATCAGACCGGCCAGGCCGTCCCGGTGATCACCCTGATGATGGGAACCTACCTGAGCCTGAGTCTGATCACTTCCCTGTTGATGAACATCTACAACGCCAGGGTGCGTTTGGTGGAGCGGTAGCCTATGGCCACTATCAGTCGACCAGCCGAGCGGCCACGAGCAGCACTCGATCCGATCAAGTGGCTTCGAGAAAACCTCTTCAGTTCGTGGATCAACACGCTCCTCACGTTCGTCTCGCTCGCTATTCTTTGGCTCGTCGCGAGCAACCTGCTGGACTGGATTTTCACCCAGGCGAAGTGGGCGGTCGTCACCCAAAATCTCCGCCTTTTCATGGTCGGCCGGTATCCACAAGCAGAACTGTGGCGAGTGTGGATCTGTCTCCTGGCTGTCGTATTTCTCTTCGGGACGAGTTGGGGAACCTGGGGCGGCATCTTCCGCAGCATCTCGGCACTGCTCGCGAGCGGTCTGCTCATCCTCGCGCTCCTGCCGTTCAGCCTTCAAACCCGTGCCTGGCTCGTCGGCGCGGTGTTCGTCCTCGCCGGCGGCTTCGTGCTCTCCACGCGGGTCGTGCGCCTGCGTGGCGGAACTGTGGTGCTGGCCTGGCTTCTTTCCTTCCCCGCGGTCATCGTGCTGCTCCGCGGGCTCGCCCCCACCGCCCCGCTCCTCCCAGCCATCAGCACGAGTCTTTGGGGTGGCTTGCTCTTGACGCTCCTGCTTGCCGTCGTCGGAATCGTCGCCGCATTCCCGATCGGTATCTTATTGGCAATCGGACGACGCAGTAAACTGCCGGTGGTCAAGATGTTCTCGATCGTATACATCGAGATAATTCGAGGGGTCCCGCTGATCACGATTCTTTTCATGAGCTCGATCATGGTCCCGCTCTTCCTCCCAGAGAATATCAGAGTCGATCGAGTGATCAGGGCCATGGTCGGGCTGGTGATATTCAGCGCCGCCTATCTTGCCGAGAACGTTCGTGGTGGTTTGCAGGCAGTGCCCCGGGGTCAAGAAGAGGCGGCTGTCGCCTTGGGCCTCAGCCCAACATTAACGATGGGGCTCATCATTCTCCCTCAAGCGCTGCGGGCCGTGATTCCAGCCATCGTCGGTCAATTCATCAGTCTCTTCAAAGACACCTCACTAGTCGCAATTGTCGGGCTTCTCGAACTCCTCGGTATCGCTCGCGCCGTCGTAGCACAGCCCGAGTTTCTCGGGCTTCAACGTGAGGTTTTTCTCTTTATTGCTGCTGTCTACTGGATTTTCAGCTATACTATGTCGTATGCAAGCCGCCGGTTGGAGGTAGCACTTGGAGTCGGCCAACGCTAGAACGCAGGGAAGGGTCATGACACAGAACGATCGGAACTCAGACGAGATCATTATCTGCCGCGACGTGCACAAGTGGTTCGGTGATTTTCACGTTCTCAAAGGGATCAGCCTCACTGTTCGGCGCGGTGAAGTCGTCGTTATCTTCGGGCCCTCCGGTTCAGGGAAATCGACCTTCATTCGCACCATCAATCGCCTGGAGGAGCACCAAAAGGGAGAGATCATCGTCGATGGCATCCGGCTCTCCAACGACATCCGAAACATCGAAGCGATCCGAAGTGAAGTTGGAATGGTGTTCCAACAATTCAACCTTTTTCCGCACCTCACGGCCCTCCAGAATATTACCCTCGCGCCGATCTGGGTTCGCAAGTGGCCCAAAGCCAAAGCGGAAGAGGTCGCCGTGGAGCTGTTGGAGCGCGTCGGCATCCCTGAGCAGGCCGACAAGTACCCCGGTCAGCTCTCTGGTGGCCAACAGCAACGCGTCGCCATCGCTCGCGCTCTCGCCATGCAGCCCAGGATCATGCTCTTCGACGAGCCGACGTCAGCCCTCGATCCAGAGATGATCAAAGAGGTGCTCGATGTCATGAAGGAGCTGGCTCACGAAGGAATGACCATGCTCGTCGTCACGCACGAGATGGGGTTCGCACGCGAGGTTGCACACCGCATGGTTTTCTTCGATCGTGGTGAGATTGTCGAGATCGGCACCCCGCGCCAAATCTTCGAGCATCCACAGCATGATCGAACCAGGCTCTTCCTCTCGCAGATCCTCTGAGCAAACGTCCTATCCCAGTTCCGCAACCCGCGTCCGAAGGGACGGAATCGCTTGGCCGGATTTAATAAAAACAGGTGTGGCAAAAGTCACAC
>DOUV01000233.1 GCA_003520455.1 Chloroflexota bacterium
CCGCTCGCCGGTCAGGAGGGCGATGGCGGCCGCTTTTGTTGCGGCGGCGGCGTTCGAGCCGGTCGTGTAGCCGGTCCGCATCCCTTGTTTGTTGCGGGGCGGGACTACGGGGGCTGAGGTGATGCTTTTTGTCATGAACTGACTTCGATTCGCGATTCCAGCGACCGGGTTATGCCATTGTCGCGGATGAACAGCGGCTTCGGGGTGAGCCACCTGCCTTGGTCAATCCGCCTCCGTGGCGGGCACACCTGCCGCGAGCCGCAGGAGTGCGTTGACGATCGCGACCGCGACCGGACTGCCGCCCTTCCGGCCGTGGCAGGTGATCCACGGAACCTCTCGGTGCGTTGCGAGTTCGGCTTTCGATTCGACCGTGGCCACGAATCCCACCGGCACACCGATGATCAGCGCCGGCCGGCGCTCCTCCTCGCGCACCATGCGGATCGCCTCCAAAAGGGCCGTAGGCGCATTGCCGATGGCGAGGAGAGCCCCGTCGAGCAGTGGGCCGGCTTTGCGGATCGCGACGAGGGCGCGAGTGGTGCCCTCGCGCCGCGCAATCGCGTGAACATCGGCGTCGGCGATGAAGCAGTGGAGCGTGCCGCCGAGAGCTGCCAGGCGCCGGGCGCTGATTCCCGTGTGCACCATCGACACGTCGCAGATGACCGCAGCGCCTCGCCGGAGGGCCGCAACGCCCGCATCGATCGCGCCATCCGACCAGGCGAGGGTCTCGGCAAAGTCAAAGTCGGCCGTCGAATGGATGACTCGGGCGACGACACTCAGCTCATCGGGCGTGAAGCGATCGGCCCGGGTACCGAGCTCCCTCCGAACCAGGTGGAAGGAATTGGCGGTGATTGCCGATGGGTGCACGATCATGGTATCCGACTCTCCGCGATGACGATAGCGCCTGCCAGGAGCAAGCGACTCAGGGAGGCGAATGGGCGCCTGGCCTGGGCCGGGATCGCGGGCGATGCCGCGCAGGCCGTGGGAATGATCGCTCGTCTGTGGGCGGCCGTGGTCGTGCTCGTGGCCAATCATCCGGTGGCGGTACTTGCAGAGGTCGCACGTCATCAGGGCGGTGCCGCCGATGGCCTCCTCCATTCGATCACGAACGAGGGCGAGGATGTGCGGGTGATTGCGCATTGGATCGGCAAGGAGGAGTTCCGCAGGGAGCTGAGCGTTCAATACCTCGATCCGCTCGCCGGTACGGTTGAGGATTACACCGTCGAAGAGGAAGTGCGGCAACACAACGACGCGCCGGGCGCCGAGGGTCGCACAGCGGCGCACGCCCTCCTCGATCCCCGGGCCGGTGAGCGAGTAGAATGCGCTCTCGACCCAGCCGTATTCCCCACCCTCCCAGAGAAGCCGCGCCAGTTTGGCGACGTTCGAGTTCGCGTCGGGATCGCGCGAGCCGCGGCCCATCAGGAGGACAGCCGTCTCCGCCGCAGGCGCGTTCGTGTTGAATCGCTGCATTGCCTCGCGCGCCCGATCGGCGAGGGCCGACACGACATACGGGTGCACACCGAGTGGGGTACCGTAGTCGAACCGCACGTCGGGCCAGCGTTGCTTCGCCCAGTTCAACATTGTGGGGACGTCATTCTTCTGGTGGCCGGCCGGGCCCAAGAAGAGCGGGAGCGCCACGATGTGGCGTGCGCCCGCGCGGAGGGCCGTTTGCAGCGCGTTCACGATTGGTGGATCGGCGAGTTCAAGAAAACAGGGGACGACAGACGCCTGGAGAAAGCCGGCCACGTCGGCCGCGAAGGCCTTGAACTGGGCGACGCCGGTCGCATCTCGGCTGCCGTGGCCGACAAGGAGGAGCGTGGGTGGGGCCATGACGCTTCTGCCTCATATGGCGGAAGCATCAAACGCTCCCGCCGGGACGGGAGCGTTCGTTGGAACGAAAAACCCGCCGGAGGGCGGGTCGCGAAAACACAGGGAATCGCTGTGCTCTCGGCTCCCTTTACCTCGAAGGAAGAACACGAGACAACACTGAGTCGGGTTCTCGGGCTTCGTGCTCGGGCACGTTACCGTTGCGGGACAGCGCCGGACTCTCACCGGACTTCCCCCGTTGCGCCACGTTCCTGCGGCGCCTCAGCAGGTATATCACTCGATTTCGGTGCTACTCTACCACGTTCTCGACGAGCCGTCAACGGACACAAATGGGTAGTCGTCGTCTACGCGGCAGGCAGGAATGTTTCTGCAAGGCGTAGCTGTCGCAAGGACATGCTTGCTTCCTGCTATCGATAGAGCCAAATCACGATCTGGGGTGTCAGGTAGATCTCGAGGAGTGCGGCGATGAGGAGCAACGGTGCGATGAGGAAGAGGAACACCTTGACGAAGTCGGCCAGCGCCTGCAGGAGGCCCTCGCCGGCGGTGAACCCCGCCGGCGGCGCGATCAACACCGCGCCGAGGCGGAGGGCGAACGCCGTCGCCAGGACCGCGGCCGGCAATTCGACGATCCCGTGCGGGAGGATGAATGCGACCAGGAACCGCAGGGGGTCCTCCCCGACCAGCGCGATCTGGCCCGCCAGGAAGCTGATGATACCGATCGGAGCCAGCAACAGGAGCAGGGCGAGCGAGCCAAACGAAAGCACGCTGAGTAGCGCAGCCAGCAGCAACGCGCGAACGTTGTGGCCGAACACGGCCACCGCGCTAAACTCGGGCAGCAGGCTCCATCCCGGCGTTCCAGCCGCCAGCCGCCCTTTGAACAGTTCTGTGTTGAAATCGGCCATCGTGATCAGCCCATGGGGAAGCGGCCAGGTCGCAGCCAGGACGAGGCCCAGCGCCACCCCCGCGATCAGCACCACGACCGTCGTGGCGATCGCCGGGCGGCCACGCACCACGAGCAGCGGCAGGTCGTGACGATAGACCCGGCGCAGCGAGAAGGGCCGGCAGGCTGATGGCCGGCCGGCCGGATCGACGGCGCAGGCAGGTCGATCCTGGGCCAATTGCGAGGGGTGCGCCTGTTCGTCGGGAGCCAGGCGGAAGAAGGCGAGCCAGAGGTCCACGAGCCGGTGTGGATTGAACTGGCCGAGCTCGCGCGCGAGGATGTTCTCACGATTGAAGGTGCGCAGGCCGGCCCTGACCAGAATTACGTCAACGACGATCAGCCCAAGCGCCACGTGCCAGAGCGATTGGTAGGCGCCCCAGAACATCATCACCGCTTCGACCTGCAGCAGGAGCGTCATCGGCACGATGATGAAACTGGCCAACAAGTTCGCGGCGCGCACGCTGGTCGTGTGGCTGCTGACGACGACGGCCCCGCTCACCATGACGAGCCCTTCCAGGATGGTCAGCAGGAAAATTTGGGCCAGGAGTTCTGGGTTGGGGAGCCAGGCGCGCGTCAACCAGAGGCTCACCAGGTAGACGCCGATCCCCCCGATGCTCGATGCCACGGGCAGTAATAGGGCCGCGAGAAGCTTTCCGAGGTACAGCTCCGTGTCACTGGCCGGCGTCGCCAGGAGTGCTTCCAGGCTGTTACGCTCTTTTTCCCCCACAAACGTTTCGAGCCCAATCACCAGGGAGAAGGTGATCGGGAAGAAACCCACCACCAATGCCCCGAATGGAATCATGTGCTCGCCGATAATCACGGCGTTATACCGTCTGAGGAAATCAAACACAATCCCCGCGGTAAAATTCATGAGGAAGGGAAAGACGGCTGTCAGGGAGAAAACGGGGAGGATGATGCGCCAATCGCGGAGGCTGTCGCGCACTTCGCGGCGGACGATGGAGGCGACGATGCGGCCATCGAGATCGGAGAGCGATGGGGAGAGCGCGATGTTCATGAGAAACGACCCCCTGAGGTCACGAGACGCGGGAGACCTTCAGTCGACTGAGATGGCTCGAGGATTCGGGGGGTGGCCAGCCCGCCACCCTGTTCCAGAATGTCCAGGTAGGCCGATTCCAGGCTCTGGGGGACTTCACTCAAGGTCACCACCTCGGCGCCCAGCCGGGCGAGGTGCCGCAAGAGCGCCGGGTTGGTCGCAGCCGGGGCATCAACCCGGTAGCGCAGCCAGCCCTCGCCCATCTCGGTGACATCGACCAGTCCGGTCACCTCGTGCGTCAGCCCGTTCAGTTCGGTGGCGAAGCGAATCTCGTAGAGCGGTGGTCCCAGCCGGGCCCGCTTCAGCTCGACGGCCGACCCCACCGCCAGCACCCGCCCGGCCGCCACAATCGCGATGCGGTCGGCCAGCTCCTCGGCCTCAGCAAGGTTGTGGGTACAGAGGAGGATCGTGTGGCCCGCGGCGCGCAACTGCGCGATGACGTCGCGGACCTGTTTGGCACCTTGCGGGTCGAGTGCGGAGGTGGGTTCGTCGAGGAAGAGGATTTGAGGCTCGTGGAGCATCGCGCGGACCAGGGCCATCTTTTGGCGCATGCCTTTGGAGAACTGGCTCAGGCGGCGGCCGCGTATCTCCCAGAGACCGAACCGGGTGAGCAGCGATTCAGCCCGCTGCGCTCGCAAGGGGGCGGGGATGCCCTGCAGCGCGCCAAAAAAGTCCAGGTACTCCAGCGGCTGCATCCGGCCATACAACCCGGGAAACTCCGTGAGCAGGCCGACGAGACGGCGCACGGTGCGAGCATGGCGCACCGTATCGTAGCCGGCGACGGTGACCCGCCCCGCGCTCGGCCGCAAGATAGCGCTCATGCAGCGAACGGTGGTCGTCTTTCCCGCACCGTTGGGGCCGAGCAGGGCGAGAACCTCGCCCTCAGCAAGTGTCAGGGAGAGACTCTCGACCGCGGTGAAATCTCCGAACCGTTTCGTCAACTGCTCAGCTTCAACGAGAGCCGCCATCGGAGGATTCTCCATGCCCGGGTGTCTCGGGCGAACACCGCTCCCGCCCGCGCTCGGCCGCACCGGCGTCGCCGATCAGGTGGGTTTATCCGGATGGCGGCATTATAGGATTCGCTCCGGGTGGATACAACATGACAATGGTCTGAGAGGAGCAGAAAAGGGGTGTTCTCGGCCAACATCTCCCGGCTGATGAACTTGAACAAATGAACTCGGTAGAAAAGCTGCGGGTGGTTGCGTGGGCGAGGTCGCCGGGCAGTGGGGTGCGAGGGTGGTGGATGGGCGCGAGGCGTGGGGATTTGCAATGTCCCCAGGGCGAGGACATCTCCGAGGCTGTTGGCAAGGGGGGAACGTTGCCAGGGCGGGTTTCGGGGGAACTGGGCCGGTGAAGCCGCGGCACGGGCCGGGGCACGCTTGGCGGTGAGGTTTCGGGCAAAACCCGCCCCGACGACCATGAGGGGGGTGACGATGGCGCCAGGCATGGCTGGGGCAGGACCCTCTCGATGGTCGGGGCGGGTTTTGCGAGGCGACGTCGCGAGCCAGAAGGGGGGATCGGGGCGGATCGGCACCAAGCCGGGTGGTCCGCAACCCGCCCCAGGGCGAGGACATCGGCGATGTCGTTGGCACGGGAGCAGCATTGCCAGGGCGGGTTTCGGGGGAACTGGGCCGATGAGGCCGCGACACGGGCCGGGGCACGCTTGGCGGTGAGGTTTCGGGCAAAACCCGCCCCGACGACCATGAGGGGGGCGACGATGGGGCGAAGGGGGCGGTGGGCAGCTGCGATCAGGGGCGCATTTGTCAAACTTCATAAGCCGGGCGCTTGGCCCTTCCGCAGGGAGGGCCTGACCAAGTTTGATGCGCCAAGGGCGCGACATCCCCTGCGGGGGACACCCTACCCCACCGGGTACGCCCTACCCCACGGGTACGCCCTACCCCACCGGGTACGCCC